>JAJSAL010000140.1 GCA_024274705.1 Spirochaetota bacterium | reverse complement strand
TACGACGCAAATTACAAGCCAAAGGTTCAAGATGTTCCCCACAGGCGTGGGGATGAACCGATGATTGCCAATTTAACACAGGCTGTGCAGTCATGTTCCCCACAGGCGTGGGGATGAACCGTCATTATCAGATCGAAACCGCAAAGGCGGTTAATGTTCCCCACAGGCGTGGGGATGAACCGTATGGCTGATAATTCGGTTGACCTGATACATAATGTTCCCCACAGGCGTGGGGATGAACCGTGAGGTCCAATGTATGAACGGAACCTCGGGTTATGTTCCCCACAGGCGTGGGGATGAACCGAAAAAGGAATCATCGAACGTTCCCCGGTGGATATGTTCCCCACAGGCGTGGGGATGAACCGACGATCAATCGGCTACTACATGAACTACCACGATGTTCCCCACAGGCGTGGGGATGAACCGGTTAATCGTAAACGATAAACTGATTCCATCAGATGTTCCCCACAGGCGTGGGGATGAACCCGTCAATTAAACATGCTGCAGAACCTATCATCCATGTTCCCCACAGGCGTGGGGATGAACCGGCTTTTAATTCCGCGCGATGCTTTATCAACCCATGTTCCCCATAGGCGTGGGGATGAACCGATCAGCCGCGGATTTCAGTGCACCATATTTCTATGTTCCCCACAGGCGTGGGGATGAACCAAGTCCGAGTTCGGCAAGCTCTCCGGCTATATCATGTTCCTCACAGGCGTGGGGATGAACCGATTACCTTGTTTTCAAGTTGCAAATGGAGATTATGTTCCCCACAGGCGTGGGGATGAACCGGAAATGAAGATTAAAGATCATTGTGTAGAAGAATGTTCCCCACAGGCGTGGGGATGAACCGGGGATATAGACCCTTCTTTATATTTTCTTTTAATGTTCCCCACAGGCGTGGGGATGAACCGTTTGCCATTGGTTCAGCCGGAGATAAGGAAATATGTTCCCCACAGGCGTGGGGATGAACCGAGATTCCTGATCAAGACCCGGAAGGGCCTTGAATGTTCCCCACAGGCGTGGGGATGAACCGCATATGGGGAATCCATGAACACGATCGTGTTGATGTTCCCCACAGGCGTGGGGATGAACCGTGCAGATAAACTTGTTATCAATGCCGGCACCGATGTTCCCCACAGGCGTGGGGATGAACCGAGGCCAATCAATTTTTCCAATAATGCTATTGGATGTTCCCCACAGGCGTGGGGATGAACCGGAATTTATGGGCACTGAATATGCCTGCACGAAATGTTCCCCACAGGCGTGGGGATGAACCGCTAATGATTTGATTAGATTAATTGAAATGATAATGTTCCCCACAGGCGTGGGGATGAACCGTGTTTGATCATATCAAGGAAATAGGCGGTGATATGTTCCCCACAGGCGTGGGGATGAACCGTAAATGTCTGGAAAAATCAATCAACAGGTGATATGTTCCCCACAGGCGTGGGGATGAACCGGAGCAGAGAAAATGAAAGTTGTTTTTGATCGAATGTTCCCCACAGGCGTGGGGATGAACCGCCGTTTTGTAACCTCGAAATCCTCAGCACTTGATGTTCCCCACAGGCGTGGGGATGAACCGTCATCGTCATTATATGACAATTCCGGGTCAGTATGTTCCCCACAGGCGTGGGGATGAACTACTTCAACCTATCGGTTAAAATATAAGAATAAAGGGGTTAATCTTGCGAATAAGGGAAAGCTACAAAATAGTATCTTCAGCTGAATTGATAAAGTATTTAAACCGGGGAAGTAATTGTATTGCTGTTGTATTTGATTTAGAGACTAACGGGCTCAATAGTTTTGCGAGTGTTTTAGAGTGTGGAGCTATAAAATACAGCTTAGATTATCAGCAAAAAAGAGTTAAAACTTTAGATGTAATAGATCGTTTTTATTTTCCAAGAGAATCCTTCAATTGCAAAGCTGTAAATGTACATGGATTGACTAAAGAAATCATTAGTGAAAAGCGAATAGGAAAAAGATGGCCAAAATACTTTGATGAAGATCTTCAAGTATCGAGTTTCTTAGAAAACTGTAATTTGATAATAGCTCATAATATATTCTTTGACTTAAAATTTGTTAGTATTAAAAATCCTGAAAGATTTTTTTGTACAATGCGGTCGAATATCAAACACTTCTCTAAATACCCGAAGCTGGAAGAATTAGCAAAATTTTATGATGTAAACTACGAAAAGGAAAAATTACATAAGGGTCTTTATGATGTTCAAATAACATCTGGTATTTTCTTCAATCAATTTGGTATTAGTCAATGACTTATCATGGCTTTTGTTAAAACAAGATAGCCCGGTTTACATAAATGAAAATAACGATTTTTCAAATTTATTGTATTCTGCAGGGGGCTTTCTCATATAAGAAAGTGAACTGATCCCCAACAGGTTATATATTTGCTCTTTTATTTGAATTAAGGTGTCCCGGAGTGCCCTGAATCAGGAGCCTGAAAACTCATCGATCACTATGTTTACTTCCTGTATGATGATGCCTGTATAGCGCTGAATATTTTCTATGACATACTGCTGAAGGGTGTGTATGTTGCCGGAAAGCTGCGTACCGAAGGGAACGATGATCTTGATGGTCAGTTTATATCCTGAGATATCGTTTTTTACCGTTACTTTATCGATTCTGATGGTATGATCAAATTCTTCGGCACAGTGAAGTACCATCTGGGTAATAGCAGCTTCGGAAATGGTTATTCTGCCCCTTTTACTGAATTCCGGACGTACTACCGCCTTTTCGAAAACTTTGGACCGTTTTCTCAGACTGAATCTCCGATGAAGGAAAACCTTGATAGAATCATAAAAAATATGGGGGTAGTTTCTCTTAATCTCTATTGCCGGTACAGGGATGACGTGCTTCCCCTCGGTATTTCGGGAATGGATAGCTTTGTTGATTTCTTCTGTGGTGGCAATATCTTCGATCTGGATGATTTTAGTGGGAGCAGGAAGTTCGAGTGTCTTGGCGATCTTCTTCACCATTTTTTCCGAGGTACCGATAATAAGGATTCTTTTGAATTTGAGTTTCTTGAGGCAGTCCCTCACTTCCACCCTGTGTTCGTATTCATCGAAGAGAGCTGTTCTAATAGCTCCTAAGAAAGCCTGTTCTTTTTTTGCAGATTTTCCAGCCAGGATCTTACTCTCGTGTATGAGCAGTCCGTCGTCGATGATATATTCTATACCGTACTTCTGGGCGATGAGTTTTGCCCGGAAACTCTTTCCGGTTCCGCTTTTGCCGACTAAGGCGAAAACCTTAACTCCTCTAAGCAGGTAGACGATGTTGTGAAAGGTAGCACGCATAGGTAGAGATTACACTGCCGATTTGGTTATGGGAAGTGTTCTCTCCATAATCTGTATGATGGAATACATTAGTCATAACGTGTCCGAGAGAAATGCATCAATTATTCTGTCGATAGACGGATGGGGGAAAAGCTTTCCCAGCCTTTTCCATTGTGAGGACTGGAGAGGAGCGGTAATGCTTTTTCCGGGAAGGAGTTTTGAACTCTCAGGGAAACGTATGAGTAGTGCGTGAAGGAGATAACCCGGAGCACGGAGAGATTTACCGTACTTTCTATCACCGGTCAGGGGATATCCATGAAGAGCACATTGGCAACGGATCTGGTGGGTAATACCGGTAAGCAATCGAACTGCTGCAAAAGTACGGTTATTCCTGGAGGCAAGGGGAAGAATCTCGAGTTCAGCCATGCTCCCTGACAATCCTTTGACCTTGCGGGTTATATGGGAGGAGGTGTCCCGCTCAAGAGGATCGGACCAGTATGCCTTACCCGGTAAAACTCCGTCCAGCACGGTAATATAATATTTATCGATTTGTCTAAGCGAGATGAGCCGTGAAAACCACTGCGCCCCCTGAACCGTTTTCCCGAAACTTATGACTCCGGATGTATTCCGGTCCAGCCGGTGAAGCGGTCCCGGCTTGAAGGTGGAAAAGTTATTTATAGGATGCTGCAGATATCCGATGATATCCCCGGTCAGCGAGGACTGCCCATGGGTCAGAATTCCTCTCGATTTATTGAGAATCAGGATGTCATCGTTTTCGAACAGGATCACACTGGTATCAAAATGGTGACGTGTTCCTTCGGATTGAAGTGTGTTTTCCGGTAATAGGGAATCCAGAACGAAAATTTCATCATCCGCGTTCAGCCGGTAGTTCTGATTTTTCCTTTTGCCGTTAACCTTAATATCACCGGTACGAATTGCCCTGTAAATACCACCAAGAGAAAGATGGGGAAACAATTTCCTGATTATTCTGTCGAGTCTTCTATCGATTTCGTTTTTTCCTGCACGCAGCAACACCGGCATAACATGATTGTACTCTCTCTTCACTCTTTATTCTATAATTCTTCTTAGGCACGTTGATCTGCCCGCTTGTTTTTACTCCTTAGACATGTTGACAAACCCATCTGGAGGGCACAAAATAGCCGGACAATGCCATATTCATATGTTGGTTCCTTTTATGATGTGATTAATCATCCTGTTTTCATGTCAGCATTCTTCAGCTGGCTGATAGCTCAGCTGATAAAATCCCTTATCGAAATGATGAAAAGGCGGCGAAGCTCTGCAAAAGGATTCTTTAGAACTGTTTTCTGGGCAACCGGAGGAATGCCCAGCAGTCATTCATCGATCGTTGCTGCATTGGCAACATCCATCGGTTTTATTGAAGGAGTGGGATCCTCGCTTTTTATAGCAATGATATTTTATGGTCTTCTGACTGTACGGGACGCTCTCGGCGTTCGCAGAGCAGCTGGTTCCCAGGCAAAGATATTAAATCAGCTGGGCAGAGATATTAAAAAGAAAATAGATATATCTTTTCGGCCGGTCAAAGAAATCCATGGACATACGTTTGCAGAAGTTATAGTCGGGATTCTCCTTGGTTTTTTTATTGCTGTAGCTTTCTGTAATCTTTGAGACACGAATTGTGATACGAAAGAAAATATTTTTCCTCGTACTGTGCTGCTGTACCGCTTTTCTCATGTTTTTACTTATCAGTGCCCTCCCTTTTGTGATTCAGGCCAGCCGTACAGGTTATACCATCTGGGACGGTTTTTATACAGTACTTATCGATAGTAACGTCCCGTTAACGGAAGCAGTCTCCCTCCTCGAGACTGATGGTATTGGCCCAATAATCAATTATCAAAGAGAAACGGTGGAATTTTACGATTTCCCCGGCCTTTCGGACATACCACTTGGGGATGTACAGAAGAGGTTTGAAATACTGGACCCCAGGTATGATGAGTACATGAAAGGCCTGTCCGGATATTTCAAAACCCGGGACAAATCAAGGACCTATCACATTCTTTACATACATGTGGGAAATGATCCTGTAAAAACGCTGATTTCTATTGGAAAATCCCTTATACATTTGAATTCTCCCTGGTATATCGTCGATCTCAAGATAAAAATGCGTGCCGTTCTGGGAAGTATTTTCCTTTTAATCCTCCTTTTCCTCTTTACTTATACGAAGAAGACCTGGGGCTATATCCTCTTAGGAAGCCTGCCGTGGCTGCTTATGGTGGTAACCGGAGATATTATCGATCTTGTATGTGCTTCTTTTTTTCTGGTCGGTTTCACTGTACTGCTGGATGCTCTAAGACAGGTACTGACGTTTTACCTTAATCATGGATATTTTGACGGTGGATCTAAAAGGGTGTTATCCGGAGGTATTCTGTTTCTTGGTGTCATAGGCGTCTCACTCTATCTTCTTATCTCTTCAGGCAGAACTATATGGTCGCTTCTTCGGTTTGCCGGCCCCGGGGCAGGATCTCTTTTCATAATTCTCTTTTTTATCTCCGTAGAATCTATTAAAAAACTCAGGCAGGAACACAGCCTTTTCTTTCGTGTTCCTCTTTCGTTTACTTTAGGGGATAAGAAAGAATCCTTTCAGAAAACAGTACCGCTCTTTGTCGTTTCGGTATTGATCTTCCTTTTACCGGCTGTACAGAAAATACCCGGTATGTATACTGCTGTGAATATACCGGCACCATACAGCAGCGAAGATGATATGGATGTTAACTCCATGGCGTTCCTGGAGAAATCCTTTGCTGCCCGGGTTACAGGCGGTTCTGCGTATTCTCTCCCGGGTATTCCTGAATACGTTGCCCATATGTCATATCAGGAAGGTTATCTGTTTGGTGGAGCATACGGATTTCCTGGAAGCATGGAACAGCCGCAGATTTCATCCTATCAATACGTTGATGGTAAAATTGTCCGGACTTATGAAAAGAAGGCTGTGAGAGATCAGGAATGGCTGGATGGTATACTGCAGAAAAAGAGGGGAATCGGTGTCATTGGGATGGTCCTGGCCCAGGAAAAAAGCGTCAGGGCGGTGATGACGAAGGCACCCTTTTTTGATTTTTCAATACCCTTTCTGATCCGCCACTGGATTATTTGTTTCATCGTACTTACTCCTTTTGTTTTCATGAATAATCGTTTGACACCCCATGTCATGTATGGTATGAAAAGTTTAATGCTTAGGAGAAAACGGCAGGCAGCATGAATAGCCCACAAACGTTTCAAAAGGGTGGTATTCACCCGCATGATAAGAAAAACCTTGCAAAATCAAGAGAAATTCGGAATGCTGTCATAACTTCCCGGTGCATTATTCCCTTACAGCAGCATATCGGAAGCCCGCCGGAGTGCCTGGTAGAGGTCGGAGATACCGTTACGGAGGGAATGCTCGTCGGCAGGAGCAGCGGATTTATCTCTGCAAATGTACACTCTCCGCTTCCAGGTGAGGTAAAAGAGATAAAATCGATCTATCTTGCCAACGGAATGCGTTCTAAAGGGATTATCCTGGAAATGGAGGGCGAGTTCGGTACACTCGGCAAGAAACAGAACGAACAATCCTGGCAATCCATGTCTCCAAAAGAGTTGCTGGATATTGTCCACCAGTTGGGGATCGTCGGATTGGGGGGAGCAACTTTTCCGGCTCACGTCAAGTTTTCCATTCCAAAACAGAAAAAAGTCGAAACGTTTATCATCAATGGTGTTGAATGCGAACCATATCTCACTGCGGATTACCGTCTGATGCTGGAAAAAACCAAAGAAATCGTTGAGGGTATGAAAATTCTTCATAAAATTATCAACCCTGATCGGATGATGTTTGCCATCGAGATGAATAAGCCGGATGCCATCGAGATAATGGATAAGGCTCTTTCGGATCTTGATTTTGAAGCTGAGGTTGTTCCTCTTAAGATGAAGTATCCCCAGGGTGATGAAAAACAGGTGCTGAAAGCTGTACTAAACAGAGAAGTGCCTTCCGGAGGATTGCCCCTCGACATAGGAGCCGTTGTCTCTAATGTGGGGACCGTGTTTGCCGTATATGAAGCAATTGTCTTCAACAAACCCCTTATCGAGCGGATCGTCACTGTTTCCGGGGGAGCTATAAAAGAACCTGCGAATCTCAAAGTAAAAATCGGTACTCCTATCGGGGCCCTTATCGAAGATTGCGGCGGCTTTACCCGCATCCCTGAGAAAATTGTAATCGGCGGACCCATGATGGGTTTTACCGCAATGGACCTTGATATTCCTGTAACCAAAGGAACTTCCGGAGTTCTCGCTTTGACTGCTAAAGAGGTGTGCGGAAGGGCTACTACCGGCTGCCTATCCTGCGGACGGTGCATAAATGTGTGTCCCATGGGGTTAAGTCCCACCAGACTTTTTAAAATGATTGATCATGGAGAATATGCCGAGGCTCTTGATGCAGGGTTGATGGATTGTAAAGAGTGCGGGTGCTGTGGATATACCTGCCCGGCCCATATCCATCTCGTCCAGGCGATGAAACTTGGCAAATTCATGTCAAAGAAAAAAAAGGTGAAGGCATGAGTGATACGTTGAACCCCTTGGTGAAAACCTCACCTCAAATACACGGCCCGGATTCAACCAGTAAGATTATGTGGACCGTCTCGTTGTGTCTGGTCCCTGCCGGTATATGGGGCGTATACATTTTCGGATATCATTCCCTTTTTGTTCTCCTCGCTTCGGTACTTGCAGCCTTGGCCGGTGAATTCATCATTGCACAACTGCAGGGTAAGTTCACTTTAAGTGACGGAAGCGCTTTTCTCACCGGCTTGCTCATCGGCTATAATATGCCTCCCGGTATTCCTGTTTATATACCTGTTATCGCATCTTTGTTTGCTATAGCTGTGGTAAAATGGTCATTCGGCGGACTAGGTGCGAACTGGATGAATCCCGCTTTAGCGGGGAGAGTGTTCGTCTTTTTCTCCTGGACGAGTCCCATGGCAACGTGGACCCTGCCCAAAACGTTGGTTGGGATCGACGCGGTAACCGGGCCGAGTCCTCTCGGTTTTCTTAAAACCGGGCTTATCGATTATTCCGGGTCTGCTAAGGGCCCGATAGAGTTTCTTCGTTCCCGGAATTATCCGGTTACAGCTATCGACGGCAGGGTTACCGAATGGCTTAATGCCCACCTGTTTTCCGGCAGGGAAATCGGCGGAGGATATATCGATCTGTTTCTCGGGAATATTCCCGGATGTATCGGAGAAGTTTCAGCGCTCCTTCTTCTGGCCGGAACCGTATTCCTGTTTATAAAAAAAATCATCTCCTGGGAAATCCCGGCAGCCTACCTGTTCACATTTGGTATCCTGACCTGGATCTTCGGAGGAATCAAGTTTGGTGCAGGTTTTTTTAACGGTGATTTCATGTTCCATTTTCTAGCCGGGGGACTGATTCTTGGAGTTTTCTACATGGCAACCGACATGGTAACATCCCCTTTGACTCCAAAGGGGATGCTGATTTTCGGATTCGGAGCAGGATTTCTCACATTTCTCATACGGCTGTATGGATCTTTTCCCGAAGGTGTGTCGCTGGCTATTCTTCTCATGAATATCTTTGTACCTCTTATCAACCGGGTAACCGGGCCCGTACGGTTTGGCCTCGTCCGTACGGAGAGCAGGTCATGAGAGATATTATCCTCGTCGGCGGCAAACTGGCGATCATCTGTGCCGTAGCGGCAATTGTGCTGGGACTCACCAATTCCGTAACTGAACCGGCTATTGAATTGAACAGAAAGAGAGAACTGGAGAGGGCCCTTCATACTGTTGTGAAGCAGGGAACAGCCGGAGAAGAGGTGCCGGTTGAAGAACACAGGATAGTCAGGGGATATTATCCCGTTTTTTCTGAAGATGGCGAGATCATGGGATATGCCCTGAGGCTGGTAGGTATGGGGTATGGCGGTGATATGGATATGCTGGCAAATTTTAATTTATCAGGTGAAGTACTTGGAGTGGTGCTCATGAATAATCTGGAAACGCCAGGCCTCGGGAAAAAGGCAGAGAAGCCGGAGTACTTGGAAAAATTTATCGGAACCGGTACTCGAGACCGCAAAGTGCCCACCAGGAAGGATCAACTGTCCCGGGACCAGGCCGATGCGGTTACCGGAGCAACAATCACTTTTATGGGGATCGCCAAGGCCCTTGAAGCGGGATCATCGTTTGTACAGAACAAAGGAGGCCTCAAGTGATCAAGGAGTTTACGAAAGGCATCTTCAAGGAAAACCCGATTTTTATCATCCTTTTGGGATTGTGCCCGGCCCTTGCCGTGTCCACCCAGGTCGTGAATGCTCTTGGCATGGGGGCCGGGGTGATTTTTGTTCTCTTAGGATCGAATATTTTTGTATCCCTGCTTAAAAATTATATTCCTGAAAAAGTACGTATGCCGTCGTATATTGTAATCATTGCGTCTTTTGTGACGGTCGTCGATCTGGCAATGCAGGCGTATTTGCCATCGCTTTCCAGAAGCCTCGGAGTATTCGTACAACTCATCGTTGTTAATTGCATCATTCTTGGAAGGGCTGAAGCATTTGCCAACAGGAATTCAGTTGCGAGCTCCGTCCTGGATGCCCTGGGGATGGGTATAGGATTCACACTGGGCCTTACCCTTATTGCCCTCATCCGGGAAGTATTCGGTGCAGGTACGATTACCATTTTTTCGATCGGCTCCTTCAGCGGCGTTATAGAGATACCGGGACTTTCGAGCGCACCCGCCCGTGTTATCGGTCTGTCCGCAGGAGCTTTATTCGTTGTCGGTTATCTGAAAGGGCTGTTTAACTGGATTGAGATGAAGAAAGCCGGAGGCAAATCATGACCTATGTGGGAATACTTATTACCTTTGTTTTCGTTAATAATTTTATTCTTACCCAGTTTCTCGGTCTGTGCCCTTTTATCGGCGTCTCTAAGAATGTTGACGCAGCGGTAGGAATGGGATTTGCCGTTACATTTGTCATGTCCATCGCATCCCTTGCAACATGGGCAATTTACAATCTTGTCCTCATTCCCCTGGGTATAACTTTTCTCCAGACAATTACGTTTATTCTGGTTATTGCAGGACTGGTACAGTTCGTCGAAATGATTATCCAGAAAACGTCCCCTCCCCTTTATAAAGCATTGGGGATATATCTTCCTCTTATCACAACTAACTGTGCTGTACTTGGTATTGCGTTGATCGCAGTACGCAGTGACTACAATGCACTTGAAAGTTTTGTCGCCGGCTTCTCTGCAGGACTCGGCTTCCTTCTTGTCATGATACTCATGTCGACTGTCAGAGAGAAACTGGATGTGGAATGGGTACCGAAACCGCTTCGAGGTATCCCAATTGCATTTATAACCGGCGGATTGATGGCTCTGGCGTTTATGGCATTCGACCGGGCGCTGTTGAAAAATATTCTCGGGTAAAGGTTTATTGTATTAGCTATGATAAAGGTTTTGTATTCATTTCTGTCAGTTGCCCTCCTTGGAGGTTTGCTGGGAATTGGCCTGGCAATTGCTTCGAAGCTGCTGACAGTGAAACGTGATAAACGAATCTCCGAAGTTACCGAGCTCCTTCCCCAGCTCAATTGCGGCGCCTGCGGATATGCCGGATGTTCCGGGTATGCCGAGGCTATCGTTATGTCATCGGAATCGCTCACCCTTTGTACGCCCGGCAGTGGTTCGGTAGCAAAGGCGCTGGCAGATGTCATGGGAGTTGAGGTAGATGTTGCAACAGAGAAAAAGGTTGCCCAGGTGTTCTGCCGTGGCGGGGGAAAACATTCTGAATATCTGTTCCCGTACCAGGGTCTGGCGGACTGTAACGCCCTTTACCTCCTCTACCAGGGGGATAAGGTGTGTAAATTCGGCTGCCTTGGCCTTGGCAGCTGTATAAAAGTTTGCCCTGTTGATGCAATAATATACGATGATGAGAACCTGGTCTGGGTGGACAGAGATGTGTGCATTTCCTGCGGAAAGTGTATCGACGTGTGTCCTACCGGGGTAATGAAATGGATACCTTACAATGCGGATCTCATGGTTGCATGTAACTCCACGGACAAAGGTGCTGCTGTAAGAAAATATTGCTCTGTTGGGTGTATAGGGTGTAAACTATGTGAAAAGAAATCTCCTGAGGGAGGATTTAAAGTCGAAGATTTTCTTGCAACCATCGATTACTCTGCAGAGGGTGAAAGAAAAGAAGCTGCAGAAGCATGTCCTCCTCAATGTATTATTCCTTTGAAAGCAGGGGTTGAAATGGTTGTTATCGATGTAAAAAAGGAGTCGAATACGCCAAAACGAAATGGGGAAAATTAATGTAATTTTCGGAACGCACAACAGTCTCCCCTACGGGAGTCCGGATGCCGTATTTGAAAATGCCTATCAAAAAGACTATAAACCGTTTCTGACTGAACTATACAATAACCCTGAACTGTTTACGATCATTCATTACTCAGGCATTGTACTGGATTGGCTTAAGGATCATCATCCTGAATTTCTCATGTTGCTGAACGATATGGTGAAACGGAAACAGGTGGAACTGCTGGGAGGTGGGTTTTATGATCCGTTTCTTCCTCTTATCCCTCACACAGACAGGTTGGGACAGGTAGAGAGCCTTACCACGCTGATACGGGAACGATTCGGAAAGCGACCTCGTGGTGGTTGGATTACTGAGAATATTTGGGATCCGGCATTGGTTTCGATGCTGAAGAACAGCGGATTAGACTATATCTTCCTGGAGGAATATCATTTCATCAATGCCGGGTTGAGTGAAAAGGATTTATATAACCCTGTTATGACGGAAGACCAGGGAAAAGTAATTACAGTGTATCCTATTGCATCAAAGATCTCTGAACGCATGTAGTCTGAAGAACCGGAAGCTATTATCGATTCAATACTCTCGTTAAAGAGTATCGACGATGCTGTAGTCACCCTGTTACTGAAGGGAGACTATCTCAGCCGGCTTAACAAAGAAAAATGGATACCCCGGTTTCTGGAACTGCTGCACACCCACCGGGATAATCTATCTGTAGTGATCCCTGTGAATTTACAAAAGAAAGCGGGCTCTTTTAAGAAATGTTATTTTCTTTCCAGTTCATTCGGTGAATTGAGCAGATGGTATCAGAATGGACAACACCCGGTAAACACAAATCGCGGTACAGGCATCATAAGAAAAAAAGACGGCCTTCAAGGTAATTTTAGAAAGTTTCTCACCAGGTATTACGAAAGCAACTTGTTATATTCAAAAATGATGTATACGCAGATTCTGGTTAAACAGATCCGTGGAGACCGTGCACGAAAAAAAGCAGCCAGGGAAGAGCTGTGGAAGGGACAGTGCAACCAGACATACTGGCACACACCGTTCGGTGGTATATATCAGAATAACCTGAGAAAAAAAGCATACAAGGCGCTCCTAGATGCGGAAAAAATAACCCAGGAGAAAGGAATATTTATTCCATCTATCGTTACTGCGGATTTCGATATGGATGGTGAAACCGAATACCTTTACCAGGGTTATGAACTTAACGCCTACGCCCACTTACATGGCGGGATGATTTTCGAACTCGACTATCTTCCTGCTTCCTGGAATTATCTAGATACGTTTTCACGTTACCCGGAGCTGTATCACAGCAAAGAGTGTCAGAACAAGGGGGTAGACTGGTATCCTCGAAAAGCGTTTGTTGATCATTTTCTTAATGAAAAGGAGCATATATCACAATTCGACGCCATGTCGTACCAGGAACTCGGTAATTTCGTTGATGCAGCGTATGATGTTACTATGTTGCATAGAGAACAGAAAGTTCTTGAACTCCGAAAAAATGGATCAATAATCGTAAAGAAAAAGCATATTCCGATTCAATTAACCAAAGTATTCAGATTTAGAAAGAATTCTTTCTCCTGCACGTACACGATACTCAATGAATCCGGAGAAGATGTTCAAACGACCTTCGGAAGTGAAATAAATCTCTCCTTTGGTTCGAATTGTGTCGAAACACTGCGTTTCAATACGGAACAGGATAATAAGATGTCGGAAATTGCATTGACACCGGTGGAAGTATCAAAGGTATCTGCACTACAGTTAAACGACATATCCAACAAGGTGGAGGTATCCATCCGTATGGATCAGCCATGCAGATTATGGAGCCTGCCGGTAGAAACGTGTTACTTAACACAGGAAGATTTCGAAAAGCAGTATCAGTCTTCCTGCTTTCTTACAATGTGGAACGTGCAACTGTCCCCAAAAGAATCCTGGACAAATTCGATAACCCTTTCATTCAGTAAGATCAAAAAGAGTTGAATAGTTACATGATGTAAAAACCTAGATGAAATAGTAAATGGTGCTGTGGGTAGTGTGGTCGTCTATCCCCGGCTTAACTTTGTGAAAATTGCATCCATCCAGGGTTTAACCGTTGTATATATATTATCCAGCACCAGTAAAAACTCTATGAATGCTTCCCGGTATTTGCCCTGGAAATAATAAACCTGACCTAGATAATAGTGAGATCGAATTTCAATATCTTCCGAGTGATAGATGCTTAAATAATTATTAAGCAGTTCTTCAGACCGTTCCCACCGCTGTTCGGTAAACTCGTTATCCAGAATCGATTTAAGGGTATATTGTTCGCTGCCGCTTGCTTCACGGACCCTGTCTTCATCGAGGATATGGGGCTCCATAACAACAGGTGGTTCAGCAGGAATCGACGAGAGAATACTGACAACAGCTTTAATGGTTGCGGGACTTAGGGGCTTTTTCAACACTTTTACAGGGATAGCTGACTGGGAAAGGGGTTCACCTGATTCAATTGCCCTGGAAATCGGAAGAAGGGGAAGGGGAATCGGCCGGCTGATAATTGATTCGGGTAAACCGATCCGAATTCCCAAAGAGATCTCAACTGGAGTAAGGGTCGCGTTTTCACCGGGCGTAAACTCGACATCCCCGGTTTTAACCAGGGAACTGTCGATGATGCCGTAGTAATACGATATGCCTGGAACGGGAAAGTCCTTAATTCCCGTTTCCGAACTGGAAATGGTGCGGAGCGCCTGGGAGTGAATAAGATCCTCCCGTGTCCGCAGGGGAACGGTTCCACGGTATAAAATGAGGTTTCTATCCGGCTTGGACGAGGTAAAAGAGATAAGAACCGAATCTTCCTGGGTTGAAGCCGATATGCCGGTGATTTTTGCGGCAATCTGTTCCTGGGATGCAAGGGACGTCACTGCAACACCGGTGATGCTTTTATTCCTGAAAGGGATAAAAAGTTCGTAGATTTTCCCGTTACTGTCACGAACAAGGACAGCATAATAATAGGTATTTGTGTCCAGTGGATAATCGAGGTAAATTCCCGTGCCTTTTGATAATTCGGCAAGTTTCACAGCGTTTTTAAAATTCTCTGCGTTGATTTCCTGTGTATGCCTGTAGATCAGGTAGGTACCGTCTACATCCTCGGTATCCTGCCAGGCGATCGTGATATACGATTCCTCAGCCTTAACCTTGAGCCTGGAAACAAAGGGTGCGAATACATCTCTATCCTGGGCAGATAGTGTTGAAAATGAGAGTATCGAAAATAAAACAGGTAAGATCATTTTCCGCATATACTTTATAATATTCGGCTTAAAGGGTAAAAGTCCATAGTAAAAACACCTGCTCCTTCATGGTGCTGAGGAGAAAAGTCTATACTGTATGGGTTTGACAAGAGAAAACGATATACATACACTGTAGGGCATGTTTGTATCCGTGGTATGCGATTTTAGTAATGAGGATCATCAATCAACAGTAAATAATCTTTTAGTTCAGTATGGATTTAAGCAGATTATGAGGAACGTGTATGAATCTGTCAGAGTGAAAGAGGAGATCCTGTTAAGATTGAAGCGGGATATTGACAGGGCAACAGATTCATTTGATAAAATACGTTTTTATCAATTTCCATATGAAGAAACGTTTGTTATTACTTTTCTATCGAATAAACGATGGCGAAAAACTATTGTGCGCACATAGGAGCGGAATATATGTTATCTGATCTATCCACCTTGATAGAAGAACTGGACTCGAAAATTTCTGAAACATGGAGGCATCTTTGACCCGGATAAACTGACCCGGAAAATCAGCGATTTGGAAGGAAAGTCTGCTCATCCGGATTTCTGGAATGACCGTGAACATGCAGAACGGACACTTGCAGAGCTGAACAGAATGAAAAAGAGGTTTGAGCCCTGGAAGGAACTGTGGAATGATCTTGGCGAGTTGAAAGCCTTGTACGAACTGGCCCTGGAAGAAGAGGACGAAACGCTTCAAAACGAGATAAAAGAAGGAATCGAAGAACAACAGAAGCGGCTCGATTCTCTTAAGTTTTTTGAGATGCTGAGTGATGAATATGACGATAGCGATGCTTTTCTTACAATACACTCAGGGGCCGGTGGTACCGAGGCCTGTGACTGGGTAAGCATGCTGTTACGCATGTATACCCGGTGGGCGGAAAACAGAGAGTATAAAGTTGAATTTCTGGATATGATGGAAGCAGAGGGGGGGATAAAATCGGTAACCTTGCAGATCAGCGGCAGGTATGCCTTTGGATACCTGAGAAGTGAGACGGGAATACACCGTCTTGTGAGGATTTCTCCCTTTGATTCAGGTGCCCGCAGGCATACATCCTTTGCGTCGGTATACGCTTCCCCGGTCATAGCGGACGAAATAGATGTGAATATTCAGCCGGATGATCTTCGTATAGATACCTACCGGGCTCAGGGAGCAGGTGGTCAGCACGTAAACAAAACCGATTCTGCTGTACGTATAACGCATCTTCCTACGGGTATCGTGGTACAATGTCAGAATGAAAGGAGCCAGCACAAGAATAAAGCAACGGCGATGAAGGTGCTGCGGTCGAGGCTGTATGAACATTTCAAAGAAGAACGGGACAAAGAAAATGAAAAAAAACTCACTGAGAAAAAGGATATATCCTGGGGTAATCAGATACGTTCTTACGTATTTCACCCGTATTCCATGGTAAAGGATCACCGGACAAAATTTGAGAAAGGGAACATTCAGGCGGTCATGGATGGAGATATTCAACCTTTTATTCAGGAATACTTAAAACATAATTGGGCTAACAAGCAGTAATGTCTCTTAGGGTGCTTATCGTCGACGATCTTGAGTTTATGCGTACTGTTATCAGAGAGATTCTCGAACAGGCAGGGTTCGAGATAGCCGGTGAAGCTGCGAATGGTGAAGAAGGTGTGGCAATGTTCAACCAGCTCAAACCTGACCTGGTACTGATGGATATAACCATGCCTGTCATGGACGGTATCGAAGCACTCAAACAAATCAAAAGACACCATCAGGACGCAACGGTAATCATGTGTTCCGCCTTGGGACAGCAGGAGTACATCATAAAAGCAATCCAGTGCGGCGCCAGGGATTTTGTCGTTAAGCCCTTTAATCCCGAGAGGATCATTTCTGCGATTCACAAGGCAATATATAATGTCTAATAAACAGGCCTGGGTTCTCATGATCCTGGTCTTAGGTTCGATACATCATGCCTGGGCACGGGGGCGCCAGGAAACGGGCGTCATCGTTGAAGATCCTCATGAATACTATACAGTGGGAATATCTTTGTTCCGAGGGATAAATCTCCCTGGAGAATACGCTTATCTGGAGAAAAGCGTTCCTCTTTTATTATTTGAGCAGCTTGCAGAATGCACCGTTCATTATTTCGACCCGGCACAGGAAGAGGCGTATAAACGTTATATGGTGAGTAAAGGTACAGAGCGTATCGATAAAGAGCTCGAGGAACAATATGCCCAGTTGGATGCTCTGTTGTTCAAGGGAACAGATAAAGATGAATTCCAGCAAAAAATCGAAGATACCATCGATGGTCTTATGAAGAGTAAGGAAACACTGCTGAATACGTCGTTGGACACAATCACGGCAATAGAGAGTAAACCCATATTACTGAAGGATTACAGCGAACAGCAGCGGCTCTTTCCGAAACCCCTTGTGTCGAACAAGGTCACGGCTGAAGAGAACGGGCTGAACCTGCTGCTTTACGGGAGTGTAGAGGAGATAGAAGGATTCTTTATCCTCTCTCTCTATGCGTATTCGAGCATAGAAGATCGAATAATGGTGTCTTCCGAATTCGTTGCGACAGGGGATACGGTACGCGAAAAAGTAGTGGAATTCAGTAATGCTGTGAAAACAGTCGTGTTAGGCCGGGAGTGGGCCAACATCGTCATCGAGGCAGAACCCCGTGACGCACGAATTGCCATGGATGGTGTATTCCAGGGAAGCGGACGGGTAGTGAAGGAACTCCTTGAACCTGGAGAATACTCCCTTACCATTTCTTATCCGGGATTCGAAACACAGGAACACTCCATCCGTCTGTTTCCGAAGGAAACCGGGGAGTTCACGTTTCAGCTGGCAGAAACCCCGGTAATAGTACGCAGTCTGAGTACTTATCCACCCGGTGCCGATGTGTATGTTGCTTCAAAATGGGTGGGGAAAACTCCGCTGTTTCTGCACGATCTTCAGGAAAACACCCTTCTTTCTCTGACGAGAGAGGGATATCGCGAATACGGAATCAGCAGGTTTCCCGATGACCAGCTGGAAATCCGCGTGCGTCTTTCGCCTGCTGAATTCGACTGGAATGATTATATCGACGAAAGGCGTGACAAGGTATACGGTTCCTTAAGTCTTTTCATTTTGTCACTTCCCTTTCCCCTTGTGTTTTACAATTTAAGCCAGGAGTATGCGACCGGGTTCTACATGGCTGCCGAAGAAAGAAACACTCTGGAGACGGAACGTATGTTCAACCGTACAGCTTTTTACTACCATTCGTATGTTGGTTCATTTTTCCTCAGCGCTTCACTTTTTATCAATTCTATAGTACATCTTGTGCAGTATATTGAAACGACAAGGGTGGAATAAGGAGAGGTTAGTGCCGATTAAAAAACTCGGAGAACGGTTGAAAGCGCTGATAAGCGGGGGGAAATGGGATCCCGATTTTTTTGAAAATCTTGAAGATGCACTGATCGAAGGGGATATAGGTGCCTCAGCCGCCAAGGCGGTGGTGGATGAGCTTAAAGATCTTGTGAAAAGAGAAAAAATTCGGGACCATAAGGATGTTGTCGGGACACTGAAAACCCTGTTGACTGAGTATATCATTTCTGCTGAAATCCCTGTTGACCAGGATGGATTAACCGTTATTCTTGTATTAGGTGTGAATGGGGTAGGTAAGACAACTACGATTGCGAAGCTTGCCCATAGATACGCAGAAGTTGTCGGCAGGGAAAACATCATACTGGCCGCAGGAGATACGTTCAGGGCTGCTGCTGTGGACCAGCTTAAAATCCATGGTGATCGCCTGGGAATCCGGGTGGTAAGTCAACAGCAGGGATCTGATGCGGGATCGGTACTCTTTGACAGTATTGAGAGTGCTCTGTCAAAAAATGCATGTCTCGTTATAGCTGATACCGCCGGGAGAATGCATAACAAAGCGAATCTTGTAAATGAACTCCAGAAAATGGATCGCATCATTAAAAAAAAGGTTTCATCTGAAGCATGCCATTCTCTTCTGGTGATCGACGCTACTACCGGACAAAACGGATTGCGTCAAGCGGAGATATTTCACGAAGCAATCGGTGTTGACTCCGTGGCGTTGACCAAATACGATTCGGCTGCCAAAGGCGGGATTGTCGTATCCATATGCCGTACCTTGAACATACCTTTTTCTTACATGGGTGTAGGAGAAAGGTATGAAGATTTGAAACCATTCGATAAGGACCTTTTTCTCGATACTCTTCTCGGAAACGCATGAGATTTTTTTGGATACTGCTACTTTCAATGATGCTGTCTATCGGTCTCTCCGGAGAAGAATTACTGTTCAGATCCAATGAAATGGGAATGCCTTTAGAGCGTATTCAGGATTACAGAAGAGATGAGTTTACCAATGTGCTCTCTGTAGATAAGGAAGAGGACACGGAAATCCGCAGGCTTTATACCGACGGAGAAATCACCAAGAAATGGGAAAAAGTACGAAGTAAAGGAGGAATAGAGGAAAAGTATTACGAGGATGGAGAACTGAGTTCAATCAATAAGTATGATAATAACGGTCTTTTACTTGAGGAGATCTCCTACCTGGAAGGAGAAGTTAATGAAAGGAGAGCATATGTGTATGTTCAGGGACTTCTCAAAGAAATCATACTGTTCAATGGTAACGACCAGAAGGTATGGTCAACCAGGTTTTTACGATCGTCTGCAGGTAGGCTGAGGAAAATGATCAGGGAGGGGGAAAAGGATGAAGGACGAGTTTCCCTGTTCAGATACAGCACTGGGACACTCATGGAAGAATGGCATGGTACACGAGGTACCGGAAATCTATTTCGTCTCGATGCTTCGGGGAACACCTTAAGCGAAGAACGGTGGGAGGAGAATGTCCTTACTGAACATACGGAATTTTTTAAGAGTGAAGAGGGGAAACGATCGATAACGGAAAACATGCAGGAGGGATTTGCTGTATATCGGCAGTATGATGACAGGGACCGGGTCGTTCTGGAAAGAACTACACAGCAGGGTAGTCTTATCGAGGAGATTATTCAACAATATGAAGGGGACGATCTTACCATAAAACAGAGAAGAACTCCGGGCTTAAAGGAGAAATGGACATATGAGTATAATCAGGATGGTGACCTGGAGCAGGAAGAATATGTTAAAAACGGAAACCTTATAAAAGTAACGGTGTACACCGGTGAAGATACCTATTATGAAGATCTGTATAGAAATGAAATCCCTGTGATCAGGGTTTTTTATTCAGAAGATAGAAAAACAGGAGAAGAGTTTCTCGACAGTTATGAGCACTAATACACCTTCGACAGGGAAATGGATTTTTTTTACCGCGTTTCGCTATTTTCGTACAAAGGGAAAATCCCGGGGGTTTACTACGTCCATTCTTTCGGTTCTCGGTATCAGTGTCGGTGTAATAGCTATTATTTCGGTCATCGGTGTGATGAATGGTTTTCAGCTGGGATTTATCGAAGATATACTGGAAATTCGTTCCTACCACCTAAGACTTACCTTTACAGAAGATTCCACGGAAACTGAAAACGCTGTTGAACAAATTAAGCAGATAGATAATGTAAAAGCAGTACTACCCTTTCTTGACATACAGGTCATAGCAGAGGGATATTTCGAGGATTTCGAAGTCGCTTCTCTTCGGGGGGTGCCTCCGGATGTTGAACGCCTGGACCCGGATCTGGTCAAACAGCTCTCTCTTATCAGAGGCTCCATGGACCTCCGGCAGCACAGGAACATCATCCTGGGTTCAGAAATAGCACGCAGCCTGGGTGTTGGTATCGACGATACCGTTACGGTTTACGCACTTTCCGGGGATTCGTTTTCTGATTTACAACCGGAGAGTGAAGATTTTGTTATTACCGGTATTTTTAAAAGCGGTTACTACGAATTCGATAGTTCGATGGGATTCATTCGAATGGATGATGCCTTCACTCTCCAGGGAAATGAAAGGGGTAAGGTTATTGGCGTAAAATTACATAACTACTTTCGGGACAGATAAACTCTGGCACGAATTTCACAAAGGGTACAGCCTGATTTATATGCCCCGGTTTCATGGCGTGACTTTAATCGTTCGTTTTTCAGTGCCTTGAAACTCGAAAAACTGGTTATGATTATTCTACTGAGTCTTATATTTATCGTAGTCGGGGTTAATATTTACCATGCCTTACGGAGGACAGTGTATGAAAAACGGGAAGAAATCGGTATCCTGCGATCCATCGGGGCTTCGGGAAGTTCAGTGCGGTGGATTTTCATCCTGGAAGGAATCTTTATAGGAGGTATCGGCGGTTTCCTTGGGCTTCTTACAGGTCTTGCCGTTGCAGGAAATATCGATTTTCTGATGAGCGGTGTAGAAACAGCGGTAAATGGTATTCAACGGCTGTTGCAAACGGCACTTGAAGCAGTTGCCGGGAAAGGAGATTTTGCCGTTTTTTCTTCCTCCTATTATTACCTCACCGAGATTCCAGCCGAGGTGCTTCCTCTGGAAGCAGTCATGGTTTTTTTCTTTGCCCTTGCAACCAGTACACTGGCAGCTTTTCTGGCTTCAAATGCAGTAGTAGAAGTAAATCCATGCGAGGTCCTTCGTTATGAGTGAAAGAAAAAAGGAGAACGGTTTTATCGTATCCCTCGATTCTGTTAAGAAAGTGTATTCCAGCGGTCATAATACACTGCCTGTACTGCTGGATGTTTCCCTGAAAATAACGTCGGGTGAAATTCTGGTAATAACAGGTGAGAGCGGATGTGGAAAGAGTACCCTGCTCAATCTTATCGGCGGCCTCGATGATGTAACGTCTGGAATTATCACGGTAGATTCCTGGAATGTCACATCTTTAGGAGAAGAAATGCTTACAAAATACCGGCAGAACATTATTGGATACGTCTTTCAGTTCCATTATCTTCTGAAAGACTTCACTGCCCTGGAAAATGTGATGCTTCCAGGCTATATCCGTGGGGTGAGCCGGAAAGAAGCTTCGGACCGGGCTGAATATCTTCTCAATCTGGTTCACATGGAGGAAAGACTCAGCCATTTTCCTATGGAGCTGTCCGGCGGGGAGCGGCAAAGGGTTACCTTCGCACGGGCACTGATGAACGATCCAAAAGTAATACTTGCAGATGAACCTACCGGCAATCTGGATGAATGGAACTCCAGGAATGTGGAAGAGATCCTGTTCAGCCTTACGAAAGAACAGGAAAAGACCCTGATCCTTGTGTCTCATGACCGGTTTCTCGCTGGTAAGGGTGACAGGCACTGTATACTTACGAAAGGGATGCTGGTGGAAGAGTGAATATCAGGGCGGCACTATTCTTAAGTCTGCGGAATTTTCAGGCAGGGAAAAAAAACAGCAGGCACGTATCCCGTTTAGCCAATGCAGTTCTTGGTATCGCTGTCAGTCTTATCCCACTGATAATTGTTATCGTTGTTTCCGGCGGTATGATAGAAGGTATTACAAGCCGTTATCTGGAGGTTGCAAGTTATCACATTCGCCTTTCTTCCTTCAGAGACATTTCAGAAGAAGAACTTAATTCTATAGTACATCTCTTGGAAAACGAAAACGATGTAGCTGCAGTAGTGCCTATCAGGCAGGGGTTAGGCCTCCTTAACACCCCTGAAAAAAGGCTGGGAGTATCTGTTCGCGGCCTGGGAGAGACAGTTTATGAAAGAGATGCAGGTTTTAATAAGCATATTGAAATAGTGTCCGGAGATTTTGACCTATCCGATCCAAACAGTATGGTAGTCAGTAAGACAGTTGCTGAAAGTATTGATGTCTCTATCGGCGATACAGTCAAACTGGTAACAGCGAGAAGATTTCCAGGCAGGCCCCTGGTACTGAAGACGGTGAATTTTATAATAAAAGGTGTATTTTCCACAGGGTATCAGGAACTGGATGCTTCTCTGGTATATATTCCCTTTGAAACAGCCTCCACTCTGTTTTCAGAAATGGGATCACTGTATTTGGGAGTGAAAGTTGACCACCCCTTTCAAGATCTTTCCTCCACGATAGACGAGTTCCGGGAAGTTCTGGAGGGGAAATGGTTTTTTTATCCCTGGTATGAAGTAGAACGTTCCATGTTCGCATCACTATCAACTACCAGAAATCTCCTGATATTTATCATGGCAGTGATCGTTTGTGTTGCCGCTGTAAATATATCGTCGTCATTGTATATGCTGGTCCTTGAAAAACACGAGGAAATCGCTATTTTAAAAGGATTCGGGACCGGTCCGCGACTTATATCCCTATCGTTTCTCCTTACCGGGTTTATTACCGGCCTTGCAGGGGTCCTGTTCGGTGTGATCTTTGGACTGGCTATCGCAGTGAATATAAACAGTGTGATCAGATTTATTGAATGGGTCATGGAACGGGTTGTACAGCCGATAACAGCGATTCTGAGCCATGGTACCCTCATTCCATCTGAGTTTAAGGTGCTGAATCCGGCATATTATCTCGAATCGATACCGATACGTATTCGTCTCATCGATATTTGTTTTGTAGTTGTCATGGTGATGGTACTATCCCTCGTTGCTTCCTATTTACCTTCACGCAAAGCTGCGATGTTGAAACCTTTGGAAGTTCTCAGGAAACACGGATAGCAATTTCCTGTACTTATAAAACATATGACTGTATATTTTCCAGTGAGTCGATTTTTTATCTATTCTTCTGAATGATTCTTGCGGAATTGTCAAAATATTATTAATATACATTATAGAGGAGTATCCTGGAAACAGTATGAAATGTGAAATCTGCGGTGAACATGAAGCAATCGTACATATACAGCAAATTATCGGGGAAGATGTCTATGATCTGCATATGTGTGAAGACTGTGCAAAAGAGAGAGGAATTTCCAGTCAGTCAGATAAAATTGAGCTGACCCTTTCGGAAATACTGACCGGACTTCTTGAAACATCAGACTTGACTGATGATCAATTGCCTGCAAGCGATTGCCCTAACTGCGGAATGAAATACAAAGATTTCAGGAAAGAAGGCAAATTCGGATGCATCGAATGCTTCAATGCTTTTAGGACAGAGGTAAAAATGATGCTGAAAAATATGTATGGTAAAGTGCGTCACAGCGGGAAATATCCCACGAAACTTCTCATGTATAAAACACTTCTGGTAGACAAGGAGGAGATCAGGAAGAAACTTGATCATGCGGTGAGGAATGAAGATTATGAAGAAGCCGCATGCCTTCGCGACAGAATGATGGAGATCGAGCGTGCATCAGGAGAGATAGATGTTTGAGTTTTCTCACATCCATGATGTTCCCGGATGGTTTCAGGAGTCAGGTCCTGAATATGATGTAGTAATTGCATCCAGGGTACGGCTTTCCAGAAATATATCCGGATTTCTCTTTCCAGGAATGATGACTAAAGAGGAAGAGGACAACGTCCAGGAGCAGGTGGGTCGCGCGTTTTCAGCAATACCCTCGGGAGGTGATTTTCAGAAGATTCTTTTAAGCGAAATTACCCCTACAGCCAGGAAAATTCTTCTGGAGAGGAACATCATCTCCCAGGAATACTCTCTCAATCCCGGGAGGATGATTATTACGGATCCGTCGCAGAAAAGAACCGCTCTGATGAATGAAATCGATCATTTAAGACTCTTCGGGATAAGCGGAGGCATGGGAATAAGCAAAGTTTTCAGGGAAATAAACGGAATTGATACCGAACTTGAAGAGTATCTGGAATATGCTGTTTCCATCGATATGGGATATCTGAACACGGAAATTGCAAATATCGGTACAGGGCTTCGGGCTTCTGTAATGCTTCATCTGCCTGCTTTGGTTAAGACCTCTCATATCGAAAAGGCTTTTAAGGCGGTCATGCAGATTGGGCTCAATGTTAAAGGGTTTTTTGGAGACGATGATCATTCACTGGGCAACATGTACCAGATCTCAAACCAGATAACTCTAGGTTTGAATGAAAAAGAAATCATTGAAAAGCTTGAAAATATTGCCCGTCAGATAGTACATTATGAGAGGAAAGCGAGGGAAGACCTTATGGAAAAACGCCGGATTGATATGGAAGATGAGGTTTACCGCGCATACGGTATATTGCAGCACTGTAAATCATTGTCTGCAAAAGAGGCAATTGAATTACTGAGCGCTTTGAGAATGGGCATATCCCTGGGTTTGTTAACGCTTCCTTTGGAGAGGATAACTGCGGCTGTGTTTGTAACACAGAAAGCACATATACAACAGGTTATCCAGAGCCAGGAAACAGGAGCAGATACCAAACTGATCGATTACACCCGTTCGAAGTTGATACAGGATTGTCTGGCACAAAGCACTGCTACGTAGACAATGATCGGTGATGGAGGAATATAGGATGTTTAAAGGCTTGACACAGAGAGCACAAAAAATACTCACCATACTTGCGCAGGAAGAAGCAAAGCGGTTTCATTCTGATCAGCTTCTTCCGGAACATATTATTCTTGCATTGCTGAAAGATGGTGAGGGCCTGGCCTATAAGGTGCTCAAACGCCTGAATGTCGACCCTGTGGCGATGCAGTTAGAAATAGAGGCGAGTATTCCCAAAAAGAGCGGAGGATTTATACTGGGAGATGTACCTCCGTCAAGACGCGGAAAAAAGATCCTCGAAGGTTCCGCAGAAGAAGCGAGGAATCTAGGTCATGAATATATCGGTACAGAACACCTCCTTCTGGCAGCGGCTAATGAAAACGGTAGTATTGTAGCCAGAAGCCTGGTTAAATATAATGTGTCTTCCGAGAGTATACGCCAGGTAATTGTTGAAGTCAGCGGATCTGCCGGTTCACGGGATAAAAACGCCAGAACGGCTCAGCAGAAACGGAAAGTCCAGAACGTCACAAAGAAATCAACCCCCACCCTGGACGAGTTTTCCCGGGATCTGACTAAATTTGCGCATGAGGGTAAGCTGGACCCGGTAATCGGAAGGGAACGCGAGATCCAGCGGGTGATACAGATCCTTGCCCGGAGGACGAAGAATAATCCGGTACTTATCGGTGAACCTGGTGTAGGAAAGACAGCCATTGTGGAAGGACTCGCCCAGTTGATTACCGACGGCGTTGCTCCTGAAGTTCTGATGGATAAAAGAGTAATGACGTTGGACCTGGCATCCCTCATCGCCGGAACCAAATATCGGGGAGAGTTCGAAGAGCGTCTTAAGAGGGTGATGAAGGAGATTCTCTCCGTGAAAAATGTCATCCTTTTTATAGATGAACTTCACACGATCATCGGTGCAGGGGGGGCAGAAGGAGCCATAGATGCTTCAAATATGCTGAAGCCTGCTCTTTCCAGAGGTGAATTGCAGTGTATAGGTGCAACAACTCTCAATGAATATAAAAAATACATCGAAAAAGATGCCGCTTTGGAAAGGCGCTTTCAAACTATATTCGTCGATGAACCTACAGTTGAACAGACCGTTGATATTCTGAAAGGTATAAAGAGCAGATACGAGGAGCATCACAATGTTACCTATACAGGAGAAGCGCTGGATGTAGCCGTTTCCCTTGGTTACCGGTATATAACCGACCGGTTTCTGCCGGACAAGGCTATCGATCTGATAGATGAAGCAGGGTCTAGAAAGAAGATCAACAACAGTGTGCGGCCTAAGGAGCTTGCAGAACTGGAGCGGGAAATCGAAGAACTTACAGCCGAAAAGATTGCTCTTGTAAATAATCAAAACTATGAAAAAGCGGCGGCTGTGAGGGATACTGTGCGACAGCTGAAACTGAAAGTGGAAGACATGAAGAAGGACTGGCACACCTCCTTAAGGAATGAGAAAAACATTATAGATGAATACGATATTCAGCATGTGATTTCCGACATCACCGGAATACCTCTCAATAGAATTGTCGAGACCGAATCGGAAAAGCTTCTTAAAATAGAGGAAGAACTCCATAAAACGGTGATTGGACAGGATCCTGCAATTACGGTTGTTGCTTCGGCTATACGGCGGTCACGAACAGGGCTATCCTCGCCCAAGAGACCTATGGGATCGTTCATCTTCCTTGGTCCTACAGGTGTAGGGAAAACCCTCCTGGCAAAAACCCTTGCCCGGTTCCTATTCGGCAGCGAAGACGCCCTGGTCCGAATAGACATGTCGGATTTTATGGAAAAACACAATGTATCCCGTCTTGTGGGAGCGCCTCCGGGATATGTGGGATATGAAGAAGGGGGTCTGCTTACAGAAAAAATCCGCAGACGTCCATACAGTGTGATCCTCCTGGACGAAATAGAAAAAGCCCATCCTGATGTATTCAACCTCCTGCTTCAGGTGTTCGAAGAAGGTGAATTGCAGGATAACCTGGGACATAAGGTTTCTTTCAGGAATACCGTCATCATTATGACTTCCAATGCAGGAGCCCGGGAAATATCACGGGATGCGACCCTCGGGTTCCACGTAGGTGAGGGAATAATGGCCCAAAAAGAGATAGAAAGCTCTGCAATCACTGAACTTAAGCGTGTGTTCCGTCCGGAATTCCTTAACAGGGTAGATGAAACGGTGGTGTTCCACAGTCTTGATAAAGAGCATGTTAAGGAAATCCTGGAAATCATGCTTTCGGAGGTCATGGAGAGACTGTTCGAGATGAATATATACCTGGACGTAAAGAAATCTGCAAAGGAGTACTTGATCACTAAGGGATTCGATATGAAATACGGTGCACGGCCGCTCCGCAGAACTATACAGAAAGAAGTTGAGGATCCAATTTCATTGGAAATTCTGAAAGTAAGGTTTACCAGTGGTTCTACCATTATCGTAAGCAAAAAGGGAGACAAGCTCGTACTCTCTCAGAAAAAAGTAAAATCCGTTGCTCCTGAAGCAACAGCAGTGAATTAATAGAGAACAATTGAGCAAAAAAAATGACAACCTCTCCGTTTGAATAGGAGAGGTTGTTTACGTTATGATGCTATCACCATGAATTTAGAAGTTTTCATTTTAGGAACTGGAGGTATGATGCCTCTGCCTAACCGGTATCTTACATCCATGCTTCTCAGACGGGAGGGGGACCTCTTCCTTTTTGACTGCGGCGAGGGGACTCAGGTCTCATTAAGAAAACTCAATCTACGGTGGAAAAAAATATCCGTTATTCTGATATCCCACACCCACGCAGATCATGTAACCGGCCTTCCTGGAATTCTCATGCTTTCTTCACAGGTAGACAGGAGTGAACCGCTTTACATCATCGGTCCTCCAAAAATAAAGGATTTCGTAGAACTTACAAGAAGCGTACTGGATATGTATATCAATTATGACATCGTGGTAAAGGAAGTAAGCAAAGGGGGTATTGTTTTTTCCGGTGAAGGATATCGCATACGCAGTTTTCCCCTGACCCACTCTAAACCGTGTTTCGGATATACCTTGGAGGAAGATCAAAGGCCGGGGGAATTCAATCCGGAAAGGGCGAAAGAACTCCTTGTACCGAAAGGACCGTTATGGTCGAAGCTACAGGGTGGAAATGATGTCGCTTTAGAGGATGGAACTACTGTATCCCCGGAAATGGTTCTCGGCCCTCCAAGGAGTGGGAGGAAAATCAGCTTTGTTACGGATACTCTCTTCACGCAGGATATTGCGGCTCATGTCTCCGGTTCCGATCTCCTTATCTGTGAAGGTATGTTTCATCAGGACCTGGAACAGAGTGCCCGGGAAAAAAAACACCTTACAGCGCTTCAGGCTGCTGCTATTGCAGAATCTGCAGGAGGCGTGGGGAAACTGGGACTCATACATTACAGTCCCAGGTACACCGATCGTGATCTCAAACTACTGTTAAATGAAGCCCGTTCCCTTTTTCCGGATTCATTTCTTACAAAGGACGGACAGGTAATCCCTGTCACTTGTAAAGTTGATCAACATACTGCAGATCGGTAAGGAGGAAGGAGGCTACATTTTTGATGCAATATACTCCCGGTATTTCACGGGATCCGGTCTGAATACAATCATCGAGCTCTGTTTATCTTTTTTTGCCTTTAACAGTGCACTTTTTGTCTCACTTATCAACCTTGTACCGCTCATAAGACGTCCATTGCGTGAACTCAGTCCGACGGATATTTTCAGAGGCTGACCGGTTCCCATGCCGTGTATTTTCTTCATACATTTTTCCATATCCTGTACTCCCAGATCGAGATCGATATTCGGTATGACAACTGCAAATCCATTGGTCTCAAACTCAAAAAGAAGATCCTGAAATGAAAAGGAATCAATAAGAAGCTGGGAAATTGTTTTATAAAGCAGGTCTTGCTTACGGATTTCTCTGATATCGATAAGAGATAGTACGAGATCCTGATCAAAAGAAGCAGATCTGCGTAGTTCGAAATTCAGTCTGCTTTCCAGAAGGCGTTCCCAGCCTAAACCGCTGTCAGGTGAAAACAAGCCCTCCTCTGCACTATCCTTTGAAGCAGGCTGCTCAGCATGCTTCAAAGGAGCAGCTTTTCGGCGTTTTCCGGTCCCCGTCTTAATCCTGGGTGACTGGAGACTTGTCTTATCGGTAAGGGGTTGCTGTTGTCCTTTTGGGGCACCTTCTGAGGCATACACGATGAGGAAAATAAGGGTAATTATGAAAAAACTGCCGGCAATAATCAGGGTATCACGAAATATCGGGAATATCTGTTCTTTGTCGATAACAGAAAAAACAGCATCGACGGTAAGATCTGTTCTTACAGATGAACCCATCGGCGCTGAAAGAACTATTTGCCCGAGAGAATTGATGGAGTATTCCGGCGGCAGGTTATCAGACCCTGTCATCTCCGGAAGATCAAGAAGAAGACCAGGCTGATTAGACAGCAAGTACTCTATACCATTTCGGGGGGAATGAATAATTATTCCGACGAGACCAGGGGTATTATGTTTCAATATACTTTGTGCTGAATCCATGAAAAGAGGTGATGCGAAGCTTCCGAAGATCTCAAAATTAACTCTCAGTTTCCGTGCGATTTTCCTGTAAGCTGTGTGTGAAGCTTCGATATTCCTGTTCCTTATGGAAGAGAACCTTACTGCAGGCCAGATGATGACAAAGGCAAAAACAAGAATACTTAACACGATATATAATGTTGATACTCTTTTTCCCATACCAACATTATACGGAAAATTCACTAAATGTGAATACTTTTTCCTTACAACAGGGCCCAATATTTGATAACATTGATATAAGAGGAATAATTATGAAATTACGAAAAAGAATGCTTCCTCCAGGTTGGTATCCGGACAGTAAGGAACGGATTCTTGATATGATCCGATGCTGGAACAAAGATGTGGTTATCAGTCAAAAAACGGGAGTTGCCGGCGTTGCCCCTCATGCCGGATGGACCTTTTCAGGAGGGATTGCCGCTTCGGTGTTCCAGTATCTTAAACCGGACCCGGATACGGTTATCATTATAGGAGGGCATCTTCCTGAAGGAGCCGGTATCTATATCGCTTTGGAAGATGGTTTTCAGACTCCACTGGGGAATCTTCAGGCTGACAGAGCGATGGTCGAAGCATTACAGGAACGAATGGCCGTAAAACCGGACCTATTTGAAGATAATACCGTAGAAATACAGCTGCCTCTTGTGAAATATTTCATGCCGGATGCAGAAATAGTATGGATTAGGGTTGAACATTCGAAAACATCCATTGCTTTAGGCAAAATGATAAAAGAGACCGCTGATGAGCTCGAGAAGAGCGTGGTAGTTATCGGTTCAACAGACCTGACACATTATGGCCCTTCTTATGGTTTTAGTACTCATGGATCAGGAGAGAAAGCCGTTGAATGGGTAAAGAAGACAAATGACCGGATATTCATTGAGGCTATGGTGCATCTGCACCTGGAAGAAGCCCTTGATGTAAGCAGGATTAACAGGTCCGCTTGTTCGGCCGGAGGCGCTGTTGCAGCCGGGGCCTTTGCCAGGGGTACAGGAATAGAAAAGGGAATCGTCACCGCCTATGGAACAAGTTATGATATACATCCGTCGGATTCGTTTGTCGGCTATACAGGTATTGTATATTCTAAGTAGTAACAGGTCCCAAAAGTGCTGTGCTCCACCTTTTAACCTGCTTTAACAGTTTAATGCCGTCAATGCCGTCGTTTACGTATTCCTGCCTGAAGGTTGCTACAGCGGGGAATAGTGTTGTCCAGAGATCGCGTTCCCTTGCTTCCAGTTCGTAAAAATAGGATGTAAAAGGTTCAGACGGTTCAGGCAGGTTATGAAGCTGACGGTTGTACTGATCAAGAAAAACCCTCCAGTCACTTTTAGGGGAACCTGCAGCGAAAAGAGAAGCAAACGCTTTTGTATTCCTCCGGTCCGGTGTTTTTGAGGGAAAGTTCAGAGGAACCCCTTTACCCTGGGAATGGATAATTCTGCCGGATAAAGAGGCTGCTGCAGATTCCAGCCGTTCCTTGTAACTAATCATCGGTTTGGTCGTGTAACGTATCATATCCTGGTCATACTCCTTTTCGATATTTTTATTCCTGAGAAGAAAGGAGAAAAACTGACTTTCAAGAGGGATATTCCGGAATTCTTTAATCCTGAAATAGGGATAGATATATGTTCCCCGGGAGTAGGATTTTCCTTCGGGGAATGAAAAATCTGCGCCGAATAATGTTATTTCATGCGCTCCAAGACTGTCTGCGAGAGAAACCGCTGCATGGCTCACATTTCCTCCGGAAGTATCGATAAAGGGGAATTTCCTCCAGTTGGCGTTAACATATCGAGACAAGGGATGACCACTGGTAAAAAATACCAGTTTTTCCGTAAGGCGAGTAAGCCCCGGCGGTGAAGCCAGATCAAGGACAAGCGGGATATCCCGAGGGTACCCGGATAAAAAATGGTGATACGAGATGTGCTGACAGTCGATCGAAATGACCAGGTCAGGTTTTATGTCATATGTCAGCAAAGCCGGAAGAGAGGTATCCGTTGCAATGAGACACGAGGATGATCTTTCCTTCCTAATCATTGGAATCTGTGTTTCGAGAGAAGGTCCTGCACCGGTTACAATCGCCTTTTTTACCGGAGGAAGTGCGGTTGTTGCCAGTTGGGCTCGCGGTAGATTGAGAATTGTGTTTTTAAACCATTTTTTTCCGAAATGCACCTGGACTGTATAGTCATCAGAAATAGTGTTTATCGTCTGTTTAATAACCGTCATAACATCGGTAAAGTAGTCTTCTTCGGTTTGAAGCCTGGATAGAAGATGAAGGGTCTGAAGATCTCCGCATACTGCCGGGAAATAGTTTGAAAGAATATAATCCTGAATCTGTACAGTTGTGTAATCGATGAGAAACGTCACTCTGCGGTCCAGGCATAAGAACCGGAGATCTATCGCCTCAAGTACTGTTTTGAACATTCCAATATCTTTGTCGATAACAATGATGTTAGAAACGTAGTTACGTTCGAGAAATGGAAGGATATGATATCCAGCTCCAAAACCGAGAAAAACCAGAAAACCCCCGGTAGGAAACATCCTGGCATACCTGTTGCCTTCACGCTTCGGATCGAAGGTCGAATGGAGAGGGAGTTTCCTGTTACCCTGTATGAATACCGGCACCATGTGGCCTGATCTCGAGGTGACGATTTCCAGGCCAGGACTTTTTTTGGCAGTACCAATCTGAAATGAAAGTCTGGTATTGTGTGATGATAAAGCGAGAAGATTTCTTTCGAGAAAATTCATATCAGTCATAGCGATCCGGCGATCTGATTCATGTTCCTGAGAAACCTAATAGTATCCTCGAGCAAAGTAAAGAGAAGAGTCAGCGTTGAGGTATCCCATGCCTGCTCCTTTCGCACCTTTTTATAGACAGCTTGAAGTGATGGTAAATCGAGTTGGTAGAGCAGTTCGAATACAGACGTTCTTTCTCCTTCCGGCGGCAGGCCGTTTTTTCTGGTTGCGCTTAAGAATTTATCCAATGTATGTATATTGTGGGTTAAAAAACAAGTTATACGCTTTTTACGTTCATCCCGGGGAAAAGTATTCTTTTTCAAATAGTAAGGTTCCCCGGGGTTATTATTCCATGCTGAAAAAAATCCGGGAATATCTATCGCCAAGAGCGAACCAAATCCGTCTATTCTGACAGGGGAAGGGAGGATCCGGTAACAGGGTACAGGGTATTCCTTGATATGATCACGGAACCAGCCTGTATATGTCTCAAGAGAAATCGAGGTGCGGATATGTTCCTGAATGTGTAGTTTAGGTGCCAGCTGGATCGCCCTGGAGGTATATAACGTTTCTATCGAACTCATTCGGTTTGCAGATGCAGCTATAATCGTATCAAAGGTATGAGGTTTCACATGTTCCTGGATATCAAAAAAACAAAGATCGAGGCCGGTAAATAATACTGCAGGAGGAAAAGCGTACCGGGTCATTTCGAGAGCAGTTCCGGCAACGGTACCGTGAGAACCAGCATTGAGGAAGGGAAGTGACAGGGAAGGAAGAAAGAGCTTTTCAATCCATGTATGCTGGTGAAGGGGGATTACACAGTTTGCAGCAGAACGGGGCAGGGGATGAGATGTTAACGGCATCGCAACAGGTACATCCGAGTACTTTTCCAGAGAAACAAGATGGTATCCTGCGTAAAAACCTGGATCCGTAGATATGATCATATCAGGTGAAATACCGGCGGTTGTGAGGAAGTTGAGGGATGAAGGCAAAGCCCAGAGATAATATTTCTTACGATACTTACGTAACAACGTTAAACTCTGCTCAAGGCTGGGGCCGGATGCAGCGATAACAACTGGATGGTCTGCTTTTCGTATCTCTGCATACTGATCGATAGCAATATAGTTGGTGATGGTATTGAGAAACCATTTCTTACCGAATGTCCGGGTAACTGCCATACTACCGCTGTATTCCCGAAGAAGCTGATGAATTACCGAGTTTACATACCTGGAAACTTTTGGAAAAATACGGGCGCTTGGGGCCCATTCAACAACGCACAATCCGTCAGAATCGTATTCAGGAATACGATTTCGGAGGAATTCAGGTAAGGTCTCTTTAAATTCCGGAAACCAGGAATTCTGATCGTTTACATCGAAGCGCTGGTAAAAAAGGGTGTGGTAAAACAAAGAAATTACCCGGGAATGAGGGAATCTAACGTTTAAAAGGGGTTGTATGTAGGAAAGCCCGGGACCAAGGACAAGAAAAACCGATGATGAACCGGTACAGTGTGAATCAATAAATTTTTCAGCCTCCTTTTTAGGGTTAAAAGAAGAGTGAATATGGAGAGCTCCTGATTTAGCATAGAGATCTCCCGAACGCGCAGTCTCGATCGTCATCATAAGGGTTGATCACTGAATGGATTCAATAAATGAATAAACGTGAGTATCTTCCTGTGGATCTTTTAACACACCGCCGATGAATTGAGACATGTTGATACCTTCCTGAAAAAGATCGTTCATGGAAACAGTCAGTTGATGTATAATAAGTTTTTCATCATGAATAGCTGTTCCCGAAAAAAGAAGGAGCAGGGTGCCGGAATTAATACGCCAGACACCTCCGGAGTCAGAAATCATCGTGGACAGTATTGCGTAAATATCCTGACGAAATCGAAACGGATCAGCATCCTTGATTTTATCGTGGAGGCGTTCAACTGCTCTGTCGATGGAAAATGTAAGCAGTAAGGTATGTTTGCCCTGTTCCCTGCATAGCCTGATCTCGTCTACGATTTCTTTCACTGAGTTATTATCCGTCTTTCCTGATACTGAAGGTATATTATGAAGTATCTCTTTTCTCGATTTGAAGAGGATAGCGGAAACATGAGGAGAAAGCTTCTGCAGTGCAGTTTTGAGTTCTTCGAGATTAGGTGTATTGATTGTTTCTGTGATAAGAAGAAAGCCCACCATTATTCCGTCATGCGAGAAGGGATGTAAAAGTATTCTTTCAAGGAGACCGTATTCCCTGATAGAAAAGTACTGCTTAAGATTGACTGTATCGCTTTTATCAAGAATTCTAGGATAAAGTTTTTCATCTACGAACAAAGATTCCAATAGTTCGGTAGGAAAACGTAATCTGTGAGCGGTCGTTTTATCATATCCGGTCAACGCCCATGGGATATAAGTTGCGAGTGCGGTGTCTTCTAAAAGAAGCGAACCTTTTTCAAAGGAGATTTCATCCCTCAACAGGGAAAACACTCTACCAGGAGTTTCTATGCCTGCTTTAAGTTCTTCCAGGCGGGATAGTACGGAAGAAGCTGTTTTTTCAGCAGGATAAGCAGATTCACTCATAACAGGCTGTATAGTCACTTTTTCCTGAGGCAATAGAGTAGATTCATCTTCAGATAAAAGCTGGGGAGTAAGCCAACTAGCGTTTGTATCTACGCTGCCGTTAAGGACTTTTTTTTTTCTGTAACAGGTGCGTTACTTTCCAGATCGCTAGGTTTTTCGAAAAAACTCTGTTTATTCTCCGTTAAGAGGGAATATCTTGCCTTGTTGAGAAGCCCCATTATACGTTCAACTCCAGTTCTTCGAACAATTTTTTATACACTTCAAAATGTTCTGACCGGGCAAATTCCTGGATCTTGTCTTCCGGTAATGCTTCGAGAAGCTGGTCCATATAAGTAAGGACTGATTTCAGTTCAGATTTAAGAGTATCCGGAATTTCGGTGAAGCTTTCTTCCCCGGAAGGTTCAACCTGCGGCAGCTCTTCTTCACTTACCTCTTCGACCTCATTTTCCACTAATGGAGCTTCATCCATTTCAATAAGGTCTTCGGCTGCTGATTCTTCTATTTCAGGAAGTTCAGAATCCTCTTCAACTGCAGGAGCCTCATCGAGGGTCAGTTCTTCCGTGGAAAGGTCCTCAGCCGGCAGGTCAGCGGCTGCTTCCTCAAGGGCAAGATCATCCGGTTCCAGAGAAATCTCTTCTATAACCGGTTCATCCTCTATGGCCGGTTCTTCCGTTTCGAGAGCACTTTCCTCCGGGACAGGTACCTCATCGAGGGTCAGTTCTTCCGTGGAAAGGTCCTCGGCCGGCAGGTCAGCGGCTGCTTCCTCAAGGGCAAGATCATCCGGTTCCAGAGAAATCTCTTCTATAACCGGTTCATCCTCTATGGCCGGTTCTTCCGTTTCGAGAGCACTCTCCTCCGGGACAGGTACCTCATCGAGGGTCAGTTCATCAGTTTCCAGGGAGAGTTCTTCAGGCTCCGTTTCTTCTTCAGGACTGATTTCTTCAAGACCGATTTCTTCATCCAGAGGTTCTTCCAAAGCAAGTTCGTCATGATCATGACTCATTTCTTCCGATGGCAATTCCGGGAGTTCAGAAAGATCTTCCAACGTTTCTTTCCCGACGGTTTCTTCGTCGAGTAGGGATTCTTCGTGTTCTGAAATGAGGTCCAGGTCATCAACAGATTCTTCAGCAAAAATAGTTTCGTCGGCATCAGGTACTCTCGCACCACTTGAAGGGATGTCTACTTCTATTTCATCTATTAATTCATTACCGGCAACAGGAACAGATACTTCATCCATTTCAGTAATAACTTCAGAAGAGGATTCTTGTTCGGACTCCAGGGGTGTCTCGATCGTAAGATCCTCAACCGGTGGTACCAGATCGAAACTATCGGGTGTTTCATCTAAAGAAATGATATCCTCTTTAAGGGATATTTGATCTTCATCCAGGGATTCTACAGGCTGTTCCCCCTCATCTTCAACGGAAAGGGTGTCCTCACCCTCCTGTTCTGTGAAATCAGCAGTGTTCAGAATGTTGTTGAGTTCGTCACCGGTCAAGGTTTCATCAGCTTCTTCGATCCCTTCCTCAGGAGTGAGATCTTCATCTGCAATATCCGTTGCCTCACCGACTTCATCAGTGAATTCAGCTGTGTTAAGGATGTTATCGAGTTCATCGCCTGTAAGAGCTATCGTTTCATCTTCTTCCTCATCAAAAAAGCCGCCGGTTTCATCAGCTTGGGGAACAGAAGGTTCTTCGCGTTCGGAAATCCGCAAAGTTGTAAGTTCCCTTTTCAACGAGGCGAGTTCATTCTTAATCGCTAAGAGTTCCTGCTCGATCTTAAGAAGAATAGAAGTGGATCCGGCATCCTCGGAAGAAACGGTTTGTTGGTCACCTAAAACCCCTCCCTCGTCGAGTTCCAGTTCCGGAAGCTCTTCACCGAAGTCGGATTGCTGGATTTCATCAAGGTTGATATTGTCAAGATTATCTTCAGCAGAGGGTAGAGTATTATCGTCAAATGTGACATCGTCACCGATTTCTTCAATATTTTCCAGGTTTTTTTCCGTTTCAGATTGAAACGAGAGATCAAATTCCTCTTCTTCCACATCTTCAAGTTCAGACTCTTCCACATCTTCAAGTTCAGACTCTTCCACATCATCGGCAAAATCGAGAGGTATTTCAATGAGTTCCTCCTCGGAGGATTTTTCAGCATCAGGACTTTCAGCTTCCGCAGAAACAGGTTCATCTTCGAGATCGAACTCAAAATCAGAAAGGTCTTCGGTAATCTTTTCCTCAGCTTCTTCTGCTGAACCAATTTCATCAAGTTCGCTGTCGATATCAATGTTGAGTTCAGCCTTTTCTGATCTATCCTCAGGTTCCTCAGGTTCCTCAGGTTCCTCAGGTTCCTCAGGTTCCTCAGGTTCGACGAGACCATCGACGGCCGAATCTGTAGAGAGGTCTTCGGTTACAGAATCTTCAATATCAGGTACATCTTCAGCAGGAAACACATCTTCTTCGGCTGAAAAGGTGTCCCCTTCCAGATCACCCAGGAGTTCTTCTTCTTCTTCACTTAAAACTGGTTCTTCCATTGAGTTGTCGACTTCGAGATCCTGAAGGCTGAATTCGTCGCCGTCAGACTCAGCTTCTACCAGGTCTTCCGGGCCGGCTTTTACCCAGACTCCGTATTCTTCGAGTTCTGAATCTGCAGTTGTGTTCGAATCCATTGGATTTTTTTCCTTCAGTTCTTGTCCAAATTCGTCTTGCATATCGGTGGCCATTATAAACTCCTGGATAAGAACATTGCTTCGCTATATTATCGGTATATCATCCACCAGTATTGACCCTTTATTAGAGTGTAAATAAGGTGTAAATACTTGTCAATAAGGACATACAGTAAGATGATGTAGAGAATTATTGCATTGTGAAGTAAAGAAAATACCAGAGATAACCGTAACATCAAGTATGAAGAGATTTCTTCCGGTGTTATATTCGTTGTATATCACTTTCTGTGTTTATTCTGTACTCTCCCTCGTATGGGGTTCGAATGGTATTCTTGAAATGAGGAAATTGGAGAATTTTCGGTATAGCATTGAAAAGAACATCGGAAATCTGGAAACTCTTCATGGGGACCTGGCAGATGAACTGGATCGACTGAAATCAAGCTCGGAACTAATTAGACTCCGGTCCCGGGAACTCGGCTATTTTGAGAAAGATGAGGTCATCATAAGAATAGCTGGTTATCATAAATTAACAAATTTTTATTCCGTTGGACGTTTGATCAAGCATGCCGATCTTCCGAAAGATCGAAAACAGCTCTTTCGGACCATCAGTATTTGTGCAGGAATCGCAGGCTGCATGTTGCTCTTCCTGCTGCAAGGATTATTCCATGACACTAAAAAAAAGTGATCCTGATGCAATACATACTATCGTTAACATTCTGCTACGCGGCGGGGTTGGTATTATTCCCTGTGACACGATATACGGAGTAGTCGGAATTGCTCCGGATACGGAATCCCGTATCCGAAAGATAAAAAGAAGGGAGAGAAAGCCGTTCATTCGACTTTTTCCCGATTCTGAATATATAGAAAAAGCCTATGATATTGTAATCGATCCACAGATTGTTGCTCTATGGCCGGGACCGTTAACGGTGATCCTGAAAACCGAACCGGGAAAAACAACATCCTTTCGTGTCCCTGATGATCCCTGGCTCGTTTCCATTATAAATGCTGTGGGGAAACCTCTTTTTTCCACAAGCGTCAATTTCAGCGGTATGCAATCCTTGTGGAAGATAAATGAAATTCAGGAGCAGTTCGATGAACGTGTTGACTGCATCATTGATGCCGGTGATCTCCCGGAAGGTCAGCATTCCACCATTCTGGATGCCGCCGGCTCTCCTTATAGAATTCTGCGCCAGGGAGCTTGTCATATTCCTCCATACCTCTTAGACTAGTCTATCTATGCCAAGATTTTTTGTGTATATCAGTATTCTCATCTGTATGTGGGGATCTGTATCTATCCAGGCTGATGAACCTGATGTTGATATTCCTGATTATCGACGCCTAATGTTCATCAATTCGATCATTCCAGGATATGCCCAGGTGCAGATGGATAAGAGGACCGAAGGATTTCTCTACATGTCCTCCATTCCGCTTAAACTCGCAGGGGAGGGGATCCTTCTCTTTACCATTTTCAGGAATCTTGAAGGTGTGAAACTTTCGGTCCGAACCACTGAAGATAAAACCTATCTCGTTTCCTATAGAGACGATGTCATTGAAACATCGGATTATATCCTCCTGTTAAGTGGAATGACTCTTACCCTTTATGGAACCCTTCTTTCTTCATACAGTCAGTATGAGGCGCAACGGACATATATGGACCGTTATGCCGGGTATCTTGGCCTCAACCCTGTACGTTCGGGTGCGGATAGACTGATAGATCTCCTATTCGCTCCTTTCAAACCGCAGAATATATTCGATCCACTGGTACTGCCCGCCCTGGTCTTTAGTTCAGCGGGGAGTCTGGGTAGCAGTGATGTACGGTCTATCGGCAGCTATTTTACCAGGGATTCGGTTCTGTTCTGGGGGAGGCAAGTTTCTCCATGGACAGGATTAGGTCTTGCTGCAGGAACCGGCCTTCTCTTTGTCTGGGCAAATGCCCTCTGGGAAGAAATCGCCTTCCGGGGATTCAGTCTTGAAACGATGGGGACCGGCTATTCCTCTCTCACATTCGGATTTGCTCATTTGCCCAATATGCTCGTTCCCGGAATATCTGTAGAGGATACGGTACTCCAGACGATCGCAGCCATCGGTTTTGGCTTTTACAGCGCAGAACTCACTAAACAGAATGGTTACCGTCTGGAAAAGGCTGTTGCATTTCATTTCTGGAACAACATGGTTGCCATGGTGTTAGGATATCTCTCTAATCCGGATGATACATCCGGTTTTAACATCGGATACCGGATGTCCAGGTAAGTCTGTATCGTGCCATCTTGGACGGAAACTACAGATTATCCGGTTATCCAGCCGATAGTATTACAGTATTCAGGAAATTGTTCATGAAAATACCGGTTTTTTCAAAAAAAGACACCGTAAACACGCTGGTAGAAGAATGTGTCTATAAATTTAAACATGATTTCAATCCAATCTATTTTGATAATCCTGAATCATTTCTTCAATACCTGAAATTTGAACTTCCGGAATTCAATATCATCGATTTCACTATTCCGGGAAGGGAAGTAAATTCCATTGTTTCAACGATAAAGAAAGATACGTGGCTCCATGCAGGTGGAATTATCGGTCTTCACAAGGAAAACGAAAGGGAACTGCTCCAGAGAATTCACACGATGAACATCATCAGTCTTATCCATGAAAATGAATTCAGTTCCGGTCTGCCCCGGGTTCTGAAAATCGTGAAAGATAACAGCCACATCCTCTTTCACCGGGACCTGCAGCGGAAGTTGCTGGCCCAGATCACGGGTTCATTGACAATGGATAACGACCCATTTGAAGTAAGGACATATGCAAACCTGGTAACGAATTATCTGTTTAACTCTAATTACATAAATCATGATCAGCGTGAACGTCTCCATGTGGCACTATTCGAAATGCTTATGAATGCGGTAGAGCACGGCAACTGTAATATCAGTTTTGAAGAAAAGACAGCGTGGCTTGAAAACGGCGGTGACAGCATCGAGCTGATACGGAAAAAGAACAGGAATCCATCGGTGAAAAAGAAAAAAGTTTATTTTTCGTACACTATCAGGCAGGAGGATTCCACTTTTACCATCCGTGACGAAGGAAACGGGTTTGATTGGCGGACATATACCGACTGGTCAACGGATGGCGGTGCCACCGCTCTTCACGGGCATGGTATAAAGATGACAGAGATATACACAGATTCCTTGTGGTACAACGATAAAGGAAACGAAGTATCTTTTAAGATTCAGCACATGAAGAATGAGAGTAATTTGATTCCTAAGGTATTTGAAGGTCACGAGGAAGCCACATTCCGGAAAAATCAGGTGATTTTTCGTGAAGGAGAAGAATCAAACTACCTGTATTATATTGTTTCCGGAGAGCTCAACATCATTTCCAAAGGAAAGCAGATATCTGTTCTCACACCAAAAGATGTTTTTCTAGGTGAAATGTCTTTTCTTTTGAGCAATCGAAGATCTGCAACTGTTAAAGCCGGATCGAAGTGTGTTCTTATCAAAGTATCAAAAGATCAATTCCTCGATATGATTAAAAACAATCCTCATTACGGGATACTCCTTGCCCGGCTGATAGCACAACGATTAACCAGGCTTCACGAATTCACCAATCAGCTTCAAATTAATGCTCCTTCTGCTTAGCAACCTTGACCGGCCATTTTACTACCCTGCTTGTGGAGGCTACTTTGCGTTGGGCTACCCCCTCGGCTGTGCTACTTAGCAAAGTTGACCGGCCATTTTACTACCCTGCTTGTGGAGGCTACTTTGCGTTGGGCTACCCCCTCGGCTGTGCTACTTAGCAAAGTTGACCGGCCATTTTACTACCCTGCTTGTGGAGGTTACTTTGCGTTGGGCTACCCCCTCGGCTGTGCTACTTAGCAAAGTTGACCGGCCCTTTTACCCATAGATTATGTGGAGGCAAGGTTGTGTTAAGCTGCCCCCACGGTTCCTGCTGCTTAGCAACCTTGATCTACAACTAGTTTCATGATTATATTACGCGTATTTTCTAAACACCATTGCTTCAATAAGGAGTTCCTTCGTGAAACACAGTCCACTCTTGGATTACTTGAATAATCATACATCCAGTGATGATCTGAATCATGAGTTTATGGCGTACCTGGGGAATCTAACCATGGTCTCTCAGGGATCACCGGAAGTCGCCCGGTCGATCATCAATGAGCTTGAGGACCAGCGGAACAATCTGAAATTAATCGCCAGTGAGAATTATTCCTCTATTTCTTCCCAGGTTGCCATGGGGAACCTTTTTACCGATAAATACGCCGAAGGGGTTCCCCATCACAGATTCTATGCGGGCTGCGATAATGTGGATGATATCGAGAGTTATGCTGCTGAGCAGGCATGCAGGGTCTTCGGATGTGAACATGCGTATGTACAGCCTCACAGCGGTGCAGATGCCAATCTTATTGCATACTGGGCGGTTTTGAATAAAAGGATCGAAACTCCTCTTCTCGAAAAGTTAGGTATTGCCAATCCATCGGATTTGACCCATGAACAGTGGAATGCAATTCGGAAAGAGACTGGAAACCAGAAACTCCTGGGTATGGGGTATTACTCAGGAGGGCATCTGACTCACGGGTACAGACATAATGTGCCGGCCAAGATGTTCGATGCCTACTCCTATGGGGTGAATAGAGAAACAGGTGTGCTCGATTATGATGAGATCGAAAAACGTGCATTGGAGATAAAACCCCTTATCCTGCTGGCAGGCTATAGTGCCTACCCCCGGCACATTAATTTCAGACGCATGCGTGAAATAGCGGATAAAGTAGATGCCGTATTCATGGTGGACATGGCCCATTTCGGAGGACTTGTTGCAGGAGGAGTATTCAGCGGTGATCACAATCCAGTACCTTTTGCACATATCGTCACCAGTACCACACATAAAACCTTGAAAGGACCCCGGGGCGGACTCATTTTGTGCACCCGGGAATTCGTAGATGCTGTAAACAAAGGGTGTCCCCTGGTTATCGGTGGACCCCTCCCGCACATGATGGCCGCAAAAGCGGTTGCATTACAGGAGGCAAGTACACCGGAATTCAAAACATATACCTGGAAAATCGTTGAAAATGCCCGGGCACTGGCAGAGGCCTGTATGGATCGAGGTATGTCACTCACCACAGGCGGAACGGACAACCATCTCTTTCTCATCGATGTAAGGGATTTCGGACTTACCGGCAGACAAGCCGAATCCGCTGTACGGGAATGCCATATTACACTGAATAGGAATTCCCTCCCTTTCGATCCTAACGGAGCCTGGTACACCAGCGGACTGCGGATGGGAACACCGGCGGTGACCACTCTCGGCATGGGGAAAGAAGAGATGGTAGAAATAGCCGGTGTAATAAAAAACGTCCTTGATGCGACAAAACCGTCTGTTATATCAGAAGGCAGAAGGGCGGGGGAGAACAGCAGAACGCATTACACCATAGATCCGGGAGTGAAAAAGAGTGAGAGTGCCCGTGTAAAAAATCTTCTTTCCCGGTTCCCTGTATACCCCGAATTGGACCTGGAGTATCTGAAAAATACGTTCTTTTAGTCCGGGAAGGCACAGTGCGGGCAGCGGCCCCTCCGGTAGAGCCTCAACTTATTGTTCAGTTGGCAGAAATGATAAGTTCTCAGTGCGGCTTGTCCCCTTCTACCACTCGTCTTCATCAACAGGGTCGATAACAGTGTATGCCATCCCCTTCCGGGGTGCCGACATCATCGACTCAACGGCAGTTTTCCACGTTTTATAGTGATCCGTCTCTTTATGTGCCAGAGTAGCCTTCTCAGACACATACACTTCATAGAGGAAAAAGAGAGTTGGTTCATCACTGTTCTGCAGAATATCGAATCGTAAAATTCCCGGTTCCCCTATCGAACCGGCGCGGTTTCTTATCGTTGCAGCTTTGAACGCTTCAACCTGCCCCTCGAACACCTGTACCGTAATTCCTCTCACGACCATATTACCTATCCTTCACATTCACAAGATTTTATACTATCATACACGAACATAACATCATCGTGGGATTATTTTCCCCTTAAAAGGAGTTTTCAGTGGGATATCCGTTACGAAGCAGTATTACGACTTCAGGACGCAGAATGGCCGGTGCCAGGAGTCTCTGGCGTGCCAACGGTATGAAAGAAGATCAGTTCGGAAAACCGATTATCGGCATTGCGAACTCTTTCACTCAACTCGTACCGGGGCATGTTCATCTCCACTCCATCGGTCAGTATATGAAGCAGATTATCGAAGAAAAAGGGTGCTTTGCAGCGGAATTCAATACAATAGCGATCGATGACGGTATTGCCATGGGGCATGACGGCATGCTCTACTCACTTCCTTCCAGGGAGCTCATCGCAGACAGCGTTGAATATATGTGCAATGCTCACAAGGTGGATGCCCTGGTATGCATCAGCAATTGCGACAAGATTACCCCGGGCATGCTTATAGCTGCGGTCCGGCTCAATATACCCACGATATTCGTATCCGGAGGACCCATGGAGGCCGGTGTTGTGGACGGAAAGAAATACGATCTCATCGATGCCATGGTCATGAGTGCAGATACAAGTGTATCTGAAGAAGAGATCACCATGCTGGAACAGGAAGCCTGCCCTACCTGCGGATGCTGTTCCGGAATGTTCACCGCCAATTCCATGAACTGTCTTAATGAAGCCTTAGGATTCGCTCTGCCTGGGAATGGAACAGTACTCGCGACCCATGGATATCGAAAAAGGTTATTCGAAAAGGCCGCACACCGTATTGTCGAAATGGCCGAGGCGTATTACGAAGATGGCGATACTTCCGTTCTTCCCGGATCGATCGCTACCAGGAACGCTTTTCTCAACGCCATGGCACTTGATATCGCTATGGGTGGATCAACCAATACAGTGCTTCATCTACTTGCCATCGCCAGGAGCGGTAAAGTCGACTTTACCATGACAGATATTGATAAGCTTTCGAAAAAGATTCCCTGTATCTGCAAGGTCGCTCCAAGTTCTCATTACCATGTAGAAGATGTGGGCAGAGCCGGAGGTATCATGGCAATTCTCGGGGAGCTCGACCGGGGCACATTGCTGGATACTTCCGTGATGCGGGCCGACGGCAATACGCTGCAGCAGGCTCTCGATAAATACGATATTAAACGTCCAACGGTTCTTCCGGAGGCTACGGAATTGTACAGAAGTGCCCCGGCCGGTAAAGGGAGAAACCTGGTACTGGGCTCGCAGCATACACAATATGAAGAGCTCGATACTGACAGAACGGCAGGTTGTATAAGGGACATCGGGCACTGTTATTATCCCGATGGGGGACTTGCGGTTCTTTATGGGAATATTGCAGAAAAAGGATGTATTGTAAAAACAGCCGGGGTTGATCCAGGTAATCTCAATTTCAGCGGACCGGCGAAGGTGTACGTATCTCAGGAAGATGCCTGTAGCGGAATTCTGGAAGGAAAAGTAAAATCAGGAGATGTGATAGTTATCATGTACGAAGGTCCGAAAGGCGGTCCGGGAATGCAGGAGATGCTCTACCCCACTTCTTACCTCAAATCAGTGCATCTTGGAAAGGAGTGTGCACTCCTGACGGATGGAAGGTTTTCCGGCGGCACTTCCGGCCTTTCAATCGGTCATATCTCTCCCGAGGCTGCTGCGGGAGGGAACATTGCCCTGGTGTATAGTGACGATATCATTGAAATCGATATTCCCAGGAGAACGATCCACCTGAAGATTTCGGAAAAAGAGCTGGAAGAAAGACGGAAGAAAGAGGAAGAAAAGGGTAAAAAAGCTTTCAAGCCCGGTGAAAGGGACCGCCAGGTATCAGACGCCCTTAAAGCGTATGCTCTCATGGCTACGTCTGCGGACATGGGGGCTGTACGGCAGGTTCCGGAATCCTGGAACGGATGATGAAGCCTGGACCGACATTACACCCGGTCTTAAGATAAAATACTTTTCCATGGTGTGCAGCGCATGCCGGATTCCAGTGTGCATCGAAAAGTTGAAAATTCCGGTCTTCGATGAAGAGAACATCAGGCCCTATGTACTCGATAACATCTCCGGTACGTATACTGTTTTTTACATCGATCCTGAAGGTATGTCCCCGAACCTTTTCGGCAAAGGTGCCAAGAAAGATGTACTCCCGCATGTATGACTTTTTTGTAGGTACCTGGATATCCTCTTTGCCGAAAAAGAATCCTGTTGAGAACTCGCGGTGACTTACTTTGTATAACTCCTCTTTAAAGCCCGAGATTTCTATAGAAGTAAGTCCCGAAAGGGCGTCTATCGCTTTACGGTAAGCCCGGGTTACGATTGCGGTGTAATAGAGTGATTTCATGCGTCCCTCTATTTTACAGGAATCTACGCCTGCTTCTTTGAGATGGTTCATATATTCAATCATGCACAGATCTTTCGAGCTTAGAATCGTTGTAAACTCTTCGCCTTCGACAAGAGGAAAATACTCTCCCGGGCGTTCCTGTTCTTCCAGGACCCTGTAGTTCCACCTGCAGGAGTGGGCGCAATCTCCCCTGTTTCCGGAACGGCCGGACAGGTACGCACTTAAGAAACACCGGCCTGAATAGGCGAGGCACATTGCACCATGGACGAACACCTCTATTTCGAGGGAAGGCACCCGCTGTTTTATTTCCGCGATTTCATCCAGGGTGAGTTCCCTGCCGGGGATGATGCGGGAGAACCCCATATCGTGATAGATCCTGGCTGATTCAGTATTTACACAGTTCGCCTGGGTGCTCAGGTGGAATTCCATGCCGGACAGATGTTTCTGTAGTAACGGGAGGATACCGAAATCACTTACAATGATGCCGTCAAAGGGAGCGTTTTTCAGTTCTGTCAGAAGCTCTTCAAGTTCCCGGATATCCCGGTCATGAAAATAGATGTTCAGGGCAAGGTAGAGCTTGTTGCCACCTTTTATTCTTTCAAGATCGGAAAATTGGCTAAGGTGGAAATTGTCCGCCTTGGCCCGGAGGGAAAAATTCCCCAGCCCGATATATGCTGCGTCGGCACCATAGAGATATGCGTATGTTAATTTTTCCAGATTACCTGCAGGAGAGAGCAGTTCCATAGATTCCGGTTCCTTTGATGTTCACTAAAGATAGGTTCAGGACGTTTAAAAGTCAATAATTGGAGGTCCTGTAAAGAACCATGAATTCCAGAAGATACTGCTGGATGCCGTTGAAAAAGTCCCGTTCCAACCGGGTGCCGACACGGGAGATATACCTGAAATGCCAGGGCTCATACCGGTACCCGGTAACATCCTCGTACCCGTCCGGATAGGAGAGGGAAAACCCGAATTCCCAGGCGTGTTCTGCAAGCCACATTCCCTCTGGTGTATCTGCAAATGCGTCGGTTATGCTTCCGAAATCGATAACCGAACCCAGCTGGTGCTGAGATTTTCCCGGCTGGGCGGATTCCCGGTCTGCCTGTTCTTTCCCCAGGGTTTCTACATTGCGTTGATATACTTCTGCCTGATATTCATAACTTCTGTAGGCTGACGAATGGACAAGCTCCAGCCCTGCCTGCCGGGCAGCCTCGTTCATAGCCAGCAGGTCAGGAACAACAGATGCTCTCACCTGAAGGTCCCTCCTGGATACCTTAAGGCCATAATCGAAAATGGACACCAGATGTTCCGGTTTATCCCCCGGTAAGAGACCGTGTTTTTTATCTACCAGAACCAGGGTGTAATCCGGAAGTTTTAAAGCTTCGGAGATAAGCTCGAGAAAATATTCCGGTCTGGCCAGAATAGCATTCTTCACCGGCACGGGCTGGTCTTCGATGAGATCACTCAGTGCCGATAGTGTTAAGGAAAAATCAGGGTGCAACACGGTTTCTGTAGGTTCCTTTTCTTCACAACTGCCCGCCATAATGATAAACAGGAGGAGGGCCGCAGTCAGGTATTTCAAAGCAGCAGTCCTATTACTTCCTCCATGGTTTTCACCGGGTGAAATGTAATGCTTTTTTTGATGTGATCCGGAATCTCCTCCAGATCTCTCACGTTCTGTTGAGGAATGATGATGTTCTTGATTTTATTGCGCCGAGCGGCAATCGTTTTCTCTTTCAGCCCTCCAATAGGAAGTACGTTTCCCACCAGAGAGAGTTCCCCGGTCATTGTAAAACCTGGTTTTACCATTTTCCCCATACCCAGGGAGAGGAGGGCGGTTGCCATGGTGATACCGGCGGATGGACCATCTTTTGGTGTTGCACCTTCAGGAATGTGGAGGTGGATGGTGTTCTTTTCAAAAAAATCAAGGTCCACATGGTAATCCCGGGCGATGTGCCGTATGTGGGAATAGGCGATACTGGCGGATTCCTGCATCACTTCGCCCATTTTTCCTGTCAGCTTAAAACTCTCCTTCCCGGGATTCGAAACCGCTTCGATCATCAGGGTGTCTCCGCCTAAGGGGGTCCAGGCCAGTCCGATAACCATGCCGGGTTTGCTCACCTTCTTACTATCATCTCCGCGAAAAATCGGTTTCCCGAGGTATTCCTCCAGACCCTCTTTGGTGATCACATAAGGAGGAGTCCCTTCCGCCATTACCACTTTTTTAGCTACTTTACGGTTTATTTTGTCCAATGCCTGTTCGAATCTTCTCACTCCTGCTTCCCTGGCGTAATCCTCGGCAATACTCCTGAGTGTTGCTTTCGGATACTTCACATCCGTCTTTTTCAATCCGGAGCGGTTGAGGCTTTTAGGGATGAGATAACGCGTTGCAATGGAAACTTTCTCCTGATCGATGTATCCGGACAGGCGGATCACTTCCATGCGGTCCAGGAGGGGCCGTGGTATGGTATCCAGGGTATTGGCAGTGGTTATGAAGAGAATGTGGGATATGTCGAAGGGAAGATCAAGATAGTGATCCCGGAAATACATATTCTGCTCAGGATCCAGCACTTCAAGCAGCGCCGAAGAAGGATCTCCCTGAAAGGAGGCTCCCATCTTATCGATTTCATCGATCATAAACACAGGGTCTTTCCGTTTAACAATCTTCAGCCCCTGGATGATTTTTCCCGGCATGGCACCTACATAGGTTCTGCGGTGGCCCTTGATTTCCGCTTCATCCCGCATACCGCCGACAGAGAAACGAAAGAACTCCTTGTTGAGAGCCCGGGCAATCGATTTTCCAACGGATGTCTTACCGACCCCCGGAGGGCCCACCAGGCAGACGATAGAACCTTTTGTGTCCCATTTCAGTTTTCTTACAGCTAAATATTCTATAATCCGTTCTTTCACATCTTCCAGACCGTAGTGATCTTCGTTCAGAATCGTGTTTGCCTTTTCCAGATCAACGGTTTCAGGTTTCGGGGTGTCCCAGGGCAGACTGATGATGGTATCCAGATAGTTCCGGGTAACCATGAACTCGGAAGAGTTAGGATCCATGAGAGAAAATTTTTCCAGTTCCTGTTCGATCTGATCTTTCAGCTCACCTTCAAAATTAAATTTTTCTATTGCTTCTTTAAACCGGTTGTATTCACCGCTTTTAGCATCTACAGGCATACCCAGTTCCTGTTTGATATGCTTAAGCTGTTCTTTGAGAAAATAGTCCCGTTGACTCTTTTCGATTTTCTCGTTGATCTGTTTCTGTATCTTTTTCTGAATACGCATCAGCTCCTGTTCCCGTTTGATGAAAATAAGCACCTTTTCCATCCGCTCCCGTACATCAATGGTTTCAAGGATCTTCTGCTGCTCCTCCCTGTTGATGTTCAGAATCGATGTTATAAAATCCGCGATCTTCCCGGGATGGTCGATGTTTACCATGTTAAGGCGCATTTCTTCGGAAAAGAGTGGATTGTTCTCAGATACCTGCTTCATTTCACTGATAAGCGACCGGGTCAGGGCCTGCACTTCATCGCTTTCGTCATTGATGTCGTCCAGGTAATCGACGGCTGCATGGACAGGATTGTCCAGACTCAGGAATTTCTTTACTTTAAATCTTTTAAGAGTAGAAACAAATAGATTTAAACCGCCGTCAGGAAGATTGATTTTCTTTACGATTTTCGCAATGGTGCCGATTCGATAGAGATCATCGGGTTCAATTTTTTCGATGTCATCTCCTTTAAGCATAAGCAGGCCGATCATACTGTCTGCCTCCAGGGAATGGTTGACTGCATCGATGTCTTCAGGGGAGACGATCATAAGGGGAGTAAATATGCCCGGGAAAATGGGATTTCCCTTCATGGGGATTATATGAAGTTTATGGGGCAACATCTGATCGGCTCGAATGATGTTTTTTTCTGCCATTGTTCAACCTCCCTGCTGTTTGTTCATACTTCAATATATGAAAAGAGATATCTAAGAGCAAGTACTTGTTCTTATCTCTTTTTTTCTGGAAGATACGTAGCAGATGAAGAGGAACCTGCGTCTACAGGCAATCGTACTGAAAAACTATCGGATTGGTGAGATACATAAAGGTGTGGTCATCTTTACCCCTGAATCCGGTATTATCCATGCCATTGCTCATGGGGGATACAGGGGGAAAAGCCGGCTGAGCTCCAGAACGAACGTTTTTAACATTCTGACGGTGTATCTCTATTTTGACCCGGTGAAGAACACCTATAAGATTACCGATGCCGAATGCCTCGCCTACTTTGAAGGCCTTAAACGGGATCTGAAAAAAGTTTTCAATGCGTATCTGGCGTGTGAAATAATCCTTAAGTCATACGGTACCGGAGATGATTTCAGACAGGCGTACAACCTCCTGTCTGCTCTCCTGAATAATCTCGATACCGGTGAATCCGGAAGTACTGAGCTGGGTATCATCCAGTTTATCTGGAGGTATTTGACCTTGCTAGGTGTTAAACCGGGAATAGAGAGCTGCTCTAGCTGCAACAGGGGGTTTGATCAAAAGAGCGATCTCTATTACTCTTTCCCAGACGGAGACTTTCTGTGCATGGCCTGCAGCGGTAGCAGCGATGTAAAAATACCCTCCGGAGGGAGAGCCTATCTGAAATATACACAGAACCTGGATTTTACCAGGGCTCTGGCTGTAGGGCTTGAAAAAAACACACAGAGAGAACTGAAGCAGGTTGTACTGCGTATCATCGAGCATGCTGTTGAATCATCATTCAATACGGTAGATGTTGGGAGGGAACTATTGTGAGGTGCTTTTATGCATTCCCCCTTCCTGATGAGATGAAGAGCGCTCTCTCATCGATAGTGGAAACCGGCAGGAGCGTGTGCCCCGGGCTGAAGTGGGTGCCGTCTGAAAATATCCACATTACTCTCCATTTTCTCGGTGATGTCCAGGATGAAATGGTAACGGTGTACAGCGAGGTTCTATCCCACCCTCTCCTGGACAGGCCCTCCTTTAAGCTGAGTTACGATGGTTTCGACAAATTTCCCCCTTTAGGACGTGCCCGGGTCCTTTTTCTCAATATCATCGAAGGCCGGGATGAGTGTTCAGCGGTATACCGGGACCTGGAGGATCTCCTTCACCCCTTTCTGAACCTGGATAAGCGACCCTACAAACCGCATCTGACTTTATCCAGGATAAAGAAACAGAGCAGCACGGTTCTTGATCTGTCCGGCCTGGGAGAACCGGAGGGTGCGTTCAGGGTAGACAGGGTTTCCCTTTTTGAATCTGTTCTTAAGCCCCATGGGGCAGAATACCGGGAGATTGCGTTCCGGAAATTGAAATAGGATGTAATATTACCATATGATCTGGAAGAAGAAAGAGATAGATAAAGACCTGGTACGAGAAATAGCATCACGTTATGAAACGGATCTCCTTACATCTTCGATACTTGCCCGCCGGGATAAATCAGGTCCGGAGGAGATCTGCTTTTTTCTTGAAGATGATCCACGGTTCCTTCATAATCCGTTCTTCTTCGAAGATATGGAAGCGGCAGTTGACCGGGTTCGGCGTGCGGCGGAAGAGGGGGAGCGGGTGCTTGTTTTTGGAGACCGGGATGTAGACGGTATTACATCCACGGTTCTCATGACTGAAATCCTTTCCTCCATGGGAATGGATGTTCAATGGGCAGTTCCTTTCGGGGACGACCCCTACGGGCTTACTCTCGATGCAGTAGAACAATTCGCCGACAATTCAGGAACGCTTATCATCACTGTAGATTGTGGTATATCGAATCACAAGGAGATTATCGCAGCTAATAATAAAAATATTGACACCATCGTATTTGATCATCACAATCCTCAGGAGGATCTGCCACCCGCCCATGCCATTATCAACCCGAAACTGGAAGATACAAGGTATCCTTTTCGTGATTTGTGCGGCTGTGCAGTTGTTTCGAAATTTCTGTGGGCCCTTGCCTTTTCCGAGACAGATCTCTTCAATCATGAAATCTGTCTGTTAAATATCCTTCCCAGCAATGAAGCGTACACCCTTGAAGCGGTAAAAGTGGTTAATTTCGTGGAAATCGACAGGATTACCGAGATTATCGTTCCCGGAATGGTAGAGATGGACAACTCCAGGATTGCAGCGTTTCTTTCCGGGGTTGAAATATACGTGTACGATGAACAGCTTCAGCTGAATATGCTCAAGAGGGTTTTTGGTCCGGAAGCTTTGATCGGTCTCACTGATATCGCACCTGAGGTGTGGAATGTGTTTCCCGCGCTGCAAAAGAAAAGTCTGCTCCGTATTCGGGAAAGCAGCAGGCTGGCACGGTATCGAAAACTGCGGTTATCCGAAATTGATATCCTGGTGAATTTATTTACATCCCTTTATCTTAACCGGGAGAAAAAACGGTTTCTGACTTTTGAAAAAAATCTGGATCTGGTTGCTTTGGGAACCCTTGCAGATCTTATGCCCCTGGTAAACGAGAACAGGATCATCGTAAAGGAGGGCGTCAAGATACTGGAGAGAACCAATAGGGAAGGGCTGGTTCAGCTCCTGATTCGGCAGAACCTGGCAGGTAAGAAACTCAGTACAACCGATATCGCCTGGCAGGTAACTCCGCTGATCAATGCCACCGGCAGAATGGGTGTTCCCGAGAAAGCCGTAGAACTTCTCCTTTCCCATGATCCTGAGACCTGTGAAAACCTGGCAGATGAAATCGTATCCCTCAATAAGAAGCGGAAAAAACTGGGTGACGATATATGGGACCGGGTCCGGAATACTGCAGAGGAAAGTCATCAGGAACTGGAAGGAAAATTGGTACTCATAGGAGATCAAGGGATACACCGGGGTATTACCGGTATCCTGGCTGTACGGCTGATGAAATACTTCAACACTACGGCAATTGTGGTTGCTTTTCTCGAAGGTAAAGCCGTAGGGAGCCTGAGGAGTAAAGATGGTTTTAAGGTCCATGACATGTTGGAGTATTGTTCACGATTGTTTACCGACTACGGGGGACACGATTTTGCAGCTGGTTTCAATATGCCTAAAGAGCATTTCCCGAAGCTTAAAGAACTGCTTAAACAGTATGTCTCTACCATTAAAACTCCGGAGGAGATTGAGGAAAGCATAAATATAGATGCGGAGATCCCTCTGTCTTTTATGACGCCGAAATTGATACAGATTGTTGAGGGACTCGAACCGTATGGACAGGCAAATGCTCCTCTGGTATTCCAGTTGAACCGGGTAAAGATAGCTGAACTGGAGTTAATCGGAAAAACTGACAAACAACATGTCCGGATGTTGGTGGACACGCAGAGCTATAAATGGCCGGCTGTGTTCTGGAATGCCTCCCAGCGGGTGGGCAGAGATTTTACCCTGGGCGACACGGTTGATCTGGTGTTCCGAATGGGAAGAAACTATTTTCAGAACACAGAGACGCTTCAGCTTACTATTCTGGACGTGAAACCTTCATGAGAAACCTCTTCATCGTTTTATGCCTCTTTCTGTCTTCATTTGTATGTGCGGATGTCATACTCGATTGCCCCGATTCAGCGGATCCCGGGGGGGTGTTCAGGGTACTGATTGTTTCAGAAGACCCTGTCGGGGAGCTGTATGTACAATTGTTACCGGAGGATTCAGAGCAGATCGTTGCCCGGGCTTATGGGTTCCCCTTGGCCCCTGCTGAAGGGAAGTATATGGTTACTGCACTGTTAGGTGTGCCCTCCACAGTTGAAGAAGGCAGGTACATACTGGATGCCCGGTACAGTATCAATGGCGGGATCGACTTTCGAAAACAAGGGGTAACGGTTCATAAGAAAGATTTTAAAAGCGAACAGATATCTTTGAATGGGGCCATGAGTACCTTAAGGCAGTCCGACGAACCGGAAAAGAGAGAGGAAAGCCGGGAACTTACAGAACTACTCTACCAGTTCAATATCGATGCCATATATCATGATTCGGAGATAATCGTTCCTGTTGAGGAAGTAAGGATTACTTCCTTCTACGGAGACAGACGGACCTTCCGCTATTCCGATGTCCGTACTTCCTCGTCGATTCACAACGGAATAGACTTTGCCGGCGTCCGGGGAACCGAAGTTCATGCCTGCGGTGCAGGGCGGGTTGTCATGGCAAAAGAGAGGATTTTAACCGGATTAACTGCAGTGGTGGAACACCTCCCGGGAGTATATTCTCTCTATTTCCATATGGATACCTTATCGGTTGAACCCGGACAGATGGTTGCCACCGGAGAACTCCTGGGTACCATAGGATCCACGGGCCTGGTAACAGGTCCCCACCTGCACTGGGAGATGAGAATTTCCGGAATTCCGGTAGATCCGTATATATTTGTGGAAGAAGCTATTATTGACAAAGACCACATTTTAAGTATTATTACACCATAGATTATGCAAAGAAGGGAGGTGATTATATCGCCTACGTAAGGATTGATGTCGGGGAACCACTTGAGAAAGCGCTGAAGCGTTTTAAGAGAATGGTTGAAAAAGAAGGTATTATCCGCGAATGGAAGAAACGGGCATACTTCGAAAAACCCTCTACTATAAAAAACAAGAAGAAAAAGGCTATGGAGCGGAAACAGATGAAAAAGATGCGGAAGCTCCAGGCAATGAAGAACTACTAACGCTTCTCTGCCAGTTCCATCCGGCACATAATGTTAAAGGCTCAACTATATGAGCCTGTGTGCAGGTTGGGGCTGTCTATTATCCGGGTAATGACATCGATCATGGTCTGATGCAGGTGACCGTTAGATGCAACGATGGGGGAATCCTCTACACCTAAATCTGTGCCGGTTAAATCGGTGATACGTCCGCCGGCCTCCCTCAGGATAACGATGGATGCAGCAGTATCCCATGCGCTCAGTTTATGTTCCCATACTCCTTCTCCCCTGCCGCAGGCTACGTAACAGAGGTCCAGTGCGGCTGTACCTGTTCTCCTGAATCCCAAAATGCCCTTAAGAAAAAAACGTTCTATCTGGCGCAAGGTGTTTTTCATCTCCATTCCCCGGTCATAATAAAACCCGGTGTACAAAAGTGCCTGTTTCAGATCACTGGTTTCGGTTACATGTACAGGCCTATCACCCAGGAAAGCTCCGCCTCCCTTTACCGCGGAAAACATTTCTTTCCGTACCGGATCATAGACAACACCGACAATGAGTGTTTCCTCATACGCGAGAGCCAGGGACACGCAGAAATGGGGAATGTTCCGGGAGAAATTGACGGTACCATCAAGGGGATCGATGATCCACGTATATGGCGAGTCTGTTTTCGTATACGTTCCTTCCTCACAGATGAAATTGTGATCCGGGAACTCGGAGCGTATGGTTCGAACAATGGATTTTTCAGATTCGATATCCGCATCGGTAACGACGTTATGGTGAACATCCTTGAAGGAAACGCCGTAACTCTTCTGAAAATACGATAGATGAATCTTTGCCGCATTGAGCGCTGCAGTTTTCGCTGTTGTTAAGAAGATATCTTCCATGGCGGGTATACTACCACCGAACAGAAGAATGGAGAAGGGTATGCGGGATAATTGACATGAGGAAGAAAAAACCTCACAATCAGGAGTTATGAAAAAACCGGTTTTGTCTCTCCTGATTGTGATGATCCCTCTCGTGTTCATGTCCTGTTCGTCTCTCCCTTTACCGAGTTCACCTTATCAGAGCCTGTTTGTCATTGCTACGAATATAGATTCGAATTTCAGAGAGGGTGAATATAAAATTGTCTCTGTTCAACTGTCCCTGCAATCGGAAGACACGGGGAAGAAAACTATTATCATGTTTTTTCCCGGAGCATCCTATAAAGCTATCCCTGTGGAGCGTGGAAGGTACTCACTGAACAATCTTATCGTTACAATGCAGAGAACCAGTGGGAACCCGGACCGCAGACAGGATGCCCATCCCTGGTTCGCTATAGACTTTTTTGTGGAAAAAAATGTAGTTCAGTTGAATGCCCGGGGGATTACAGTTGTCGATAACGAAGACGGCTGGTATAGAATCGACAGACCCGGCGTATTCCTGGACCAGGGGCGGGTCATCAAAAAAGTACTGCAGAAAGACGACCACTGGCTTGCCTGGCAGGATTATAAACTGGTCAATTTCCCGTAACCTGAGAATCTATTTTTGGATCCTGATGCTCACACCCATACCCAGGTCGGCATCGATAATGGGTAAAACCGAAACTTCCGCGACAGGTCCCACTTTCTTTAAAGCCTTGTACTGATTGTAGGAATGGGTAACTTTCCAACCGTTGTTCATGTCATAAATACCGGCGCCAAGCCGGATACAGGCGGCACTTATGAGAAGATAGAGGGGGAACTGTTTTTCCATCGATGCCCATGTCGAAGAGACTGTCAGGGTCTGGTTTTGGGAATAGATATCACTATCCTCGAGTTCGAGCCGGTCTATCGAAAGAAGGGTCGAAAGAGCGAGTATATCTGCAATGAGCCCGGCGGCCAGCAGCCCCAGGTGAAACCGCCCTCCGTAGAGGTGAGAAAAAATGGGGGGAACCACGATCGAAGCTGCGGTTACCTGGGCGGCTTTTTTCACGGTGAATGAATCCTTAAGGAAATAGAGGGTTAAGGCTGTTCCGCCTCCAGCGATGGGTGGCATCACTCCTGTCCAGAACCCGATCATGTTAGCCCTTTGAAGGCTCCTGTATCTTTCTTCATCCAGTTGATAATCACCGTCGAACTGAACGGACTGGAGGTCTTTAATGGTTCTTCGCTTGAGCACGGCAAAATCGGTGGTCATGAGAATACTCGAAGTGAGAAAGATCGCACCTATTCCGAAACTCGAATATCCACCGATGCGGGATATCCGGGAAAATATCCAGTTTGCTGTGGATTGGGATTTGAATTCAGTCAAGGCTTCCTGGACAGCCTCCTCCCGGTAGCTGTAATACTGGTCGATAGCCCTGTTTTCCAGGTTTGAAGCGAGGAAATGCAGTCCCAGGGAGCCGCCGACAAAGAGACCTGCACCGATGAAGCTTCCTACACTTCTACCTATTTTTATTCGTTCCCTTACGTTTCCAACTTTGCGTATTGCCTCTTCTGTTTTATTCTCCCGCTCGGAAAAACGCATACCGTACCGGGCCACCTCCGGAAGGAGAATAGGAGGAGATACAAGCTGCATGATCTGCACACGGCCGGTGTAAGAGTCTGCCACGTAGAGTGTCCCTGCGTCGTCTACGCACAAACCCTGTGGGAAAGAAAACTCTCCAGGCGCAACACCGAATTGACCGAAAGAGGTTACCATACCGCCATCGGGACTGTATTTGACTATTCTGTGTTCTTCAGGGAGGGAAAGATAAAAGTATCCCAGGGTATCGATAGCGAATTGGGAACGCTCCTCGCTCTCAGTAAGGGGGATTTCTGCAATCAAATTACCCAGAAGGTCCAACTGCAGTACGGCACCGGCATTCGTACTGAATATATTGAGCCGGGAAAATAAATCGAAACGGATATCACTTAAGCCGGGGTTGGTTATATTCATGATACTAGTGGAAATAGTCTGTTCAATAATTGCATCTCTTTCGGAAGGAGAGTCCTTGTCTGTCGACGGCTCGAAGACAACGGTTTGAGAGTCGGTGAGGAGATAGACGATACCGTCGGTAGAGACAGACAGGTGGACGGATTCGCCGGACACCGGGGTATATTCCGGAATCGGGATGGTCTGCCGTGTTTCAAGGTATTTATTCAATACGGTAATAGAATCGCCTTCGGGAGCCAGATAGTATACACCTGCCGATACGGCAGCAACACAGTCGGCCCCGGAGGTATACTCTTCAATGCTGATGCCCAGGGGCATGGAAGCAATCAGGGAGCCTTCCGGGTCGAAGGAGAAGAGGATTACCTCATCCGTTCCATCTATAACAAAGAGTGTTCCATCCGGGGAGCGTTCTATAAGAAACGGCTGTATCAGTTCTCTGCCTTCCATTCCTTCGGATGTAGTATCGATTATCCGGTATTCGAACACATTGTTTACCAGGAGAGAAATGGCATTGTAGGTTTTCAGCGCATCTTCAAAATTCGGTTTTTTCCTGTAATAGTTCCGGTCAGCTTCGGTAATGATGCCCTGAAGCATAGAAGTAGCGGTTTTGCTGATCTCATCGAGAATGGCATCCCTTCTTTTTATCAGGTCATTGTCGTAATTGATTGTCTGAGTAACCTTCTGAAATTCTGCAATTTTATTAAAAAACCCTTCGATATCTCCCTCGTGTTCTGATGCAGTTTGCACAATATTATTTTTCAACTCTTCCAGATAATCCCAATCCTCCTCAGTGGCCGGAGGTATGGAAAACAGCACTTTCGTGGTTTGATCTTCATATACTTCCACGGTTTTTTCAAATACTACCGTATCCCCCTTCATACGTTCCTGGTGGATAGTAAGAGTGTACGAGCCGTTAAGTACTGTTTTGAACAGCTTTTTAGGATTACGGACCCTCTTACTATCGAGATATACCTGGTAAAATCCCTTACCGCTTTCCTGGATGAGTTCGATGGAACCAAATCCTACGTGGATATCGCTGATATGTGAGATGAGGGCAAGTGTAATTTCATCTGCTGCGTTAAAGATGTCGAGCAGCGTTTCTGCTGTTACCTCCTCCTGGATAATGACTGCTTCTTTAGACCTGTTGTAAATAGATAAGGTAAACTTGAATCCACCTGAATCGGTGGTTTCGGCATTACCGTAGAGAATTTCATCATATACACTCTCTTCGGAAATCGTTTTTACCGCATCAACATCAGCAGCGTTGTAACGTTCAAGGTCCGGGTCGTCGTCGCTGGTGGAAACGAGATAGTCATCGAGAAAACGCAGGACCAGGGCAACCGTATCGGTTACGGTGGAACATACTGCGTCATACTGAGCATCCCCGGTTTCGTTCGACATGGGAAGGACTGCGATGCGGGTACGGTAATCGTCGAGTCCGAAAAGCAGGGTGCCTAAGCACAGCATTACGCAGAAGAATACAGTCGGTTTATTGATCATGATCCCATGATACGATAGTATTTCGTGATTGTAAATGTTGCATCATACCTCCAAGACCGGAGATTGTGGGCCCGGCAAGAGGTAGTAAAAACTACCTGTATACCGGATGTTTACTATCGATATCCAGGAACTCCAGATACTGGCGGGCGATGTTATCTTCCGGCTCGATTTCGAGTACAGCTCGAAAAAACCCTTCTGCCTCATCGATTTTTTTCTCCTTTATCGAAAGGATACCCATATTCGAGATAATTTTCACGTTTTCCGGTTCTTTTCGAAGAGCCTGATCGAGGTATTTTCTGCTGTTTTTATAATCACCAAGCTCCATCAGACAGATTGCCAGCTCGTTGAGAGCATCTGTTTCCGGAGGACCTATCTCAATTGCCCGTGTAAACGCATCTCTGGCTTCACGGTAATTACCCAGTCTGCGGAAAGCCCAACCGAGAAGAAACCAGGCATTCCCGACATTCGGATTGAGCTCAAGGAATTGTTTTATTTTATTTATCCCTTCTTCTTCTTTTCCGAGGCGGATGTAGTCGTAGGATTCCTTGAACAGGGTATCCAGCATCTGCTGATCATGTATTTTATCGAGAATAGATATCACTTCCTTTTTCTGATCACTATTTGGTGATTCTTCAGCTGCTATCCTGAAATGGGTTTCAGCTTTTTCGAATTCTCCTAACCGGAAATAAAATTGCCCTGTGTAATGATGAATATCAGGAGATTCAGGATCGACCTGCAGGGCCCTTTGATACGCTGAGAATGCCTGATCGACACACCGTTCTGCAAGATCCTCTTTACCTACTTTATCATACGCTTCGGCATGCTGCTCGTAAACGAGGGCAAGATTGATTATCGCCGAAGCATCATCCTTTAACAGGTTTGCAAGAGCGCTGAATACCTCTTCTGCAAGCTCAAACTCGCTATTTTTTGCCTTGTGAATTCCTGCTTCGGTCAGCTCATTTACCATGTCAGGCCGGACTGAAAGGATAAAGGAACGGTAGTAATCCCCGTCTTCATGATCCGGCTGATAGGCGAGAATTTTCAACATTGCCGCAATGATCATTTCCCAGGACAGATCCTGCAGGCGCCACTCTTCTTCTCCAGGGGGAAGCTCTAGAGGGAGGAGTTTTGCAGGATTGAAAAAAGAAGGGTCCAGTTCTGTATGAAAATCTTCAGGAACAGAGATATAGCAGATGTGCTGTAAAGGATTATTGGAATCGTTCATCACCAGCCCTTTATCACTCAGGAATCCGAAGAGATTGTTGGTTTTATCGATTTAAGGTATTCGTTGATTTTCAGTTTGTATTCCATAGGAACCTTCTCCTTATCAAAGAGGATTACCAGTGCTGCAAGATCTTTACGTCCTTCAACAGGCTCAAACCTGAGGACCTTTCCGGAAATTCTCACAAATTTCTCTTCCAGGTCCAGCTTCAATTGTATGTCTTTGCCAACGAGGAATTTTGCAACTCCCACAACGATGACTTTTGCCCCGGAAAATGAAAGATCCCTTAAGATTCCTTTCCTGGGAACGCTTTCGACGAAAATGACCGTCTCTTTATTGGGGATTCCCAGTTTTTTCAAGCTTAAAGGAGTTATCAGGATTCGTTCTTCACTTCTTTTTTGCGAGTTCATGGAGGCTTCCAGGAGAGAACCCAGGACTTCGATAAGATTATCCGGAGGGCGTTGCGTATACGATAATGTAAGAAACATCAATTCCGGACTGTCTTTGCTGTACTGGTTATACCCGGTTACTTTGCCGGTGATGAAAAATGCAATTGGGTCAGGAGCATCTGGATTCGTAAAACTGAAGCGGAGAGATACGAGATTGTTGGCTTTACGAATTTTATCAAAGGACTGTTTATTCAGATTGAGAATAACCTTTGAACTGGTCATGGATGTAGAGTATATAATACACCGCCACTGCTCGCCTAAGCATTTTATAAACACCTGGTCTCTTTTGAGACCGGTAGCGGTGATGACTTCTTTCGTAAAAGCTACATCATGTTCGCGGTATCGATCGTAAAAGTTTGAAATCTGCTGACTGGTAATCAGGGCCATAGCTATCGATCAAATAGTATGATACATTCTTTGACGATGTCAACGGCTATGATTTCAGGAGGCAACCCTTGGTGTCTGTAGCAGGAATAGGCAACCCATTGATGGATCTCATCATGCATACCGATTTTACAATGCTGGAGGAGTTCAATGCGTTTCCAGGGACCATGCATCTTGTAGATAGGGCAACAGTCGACTCAATCGTAACACGCCATGAGGACGTGCTTATTATACCCGGAGGCAGTTGTGCAAACACTCTTCGGGGGCTTTCCTGGCTTCTCGGGTCAGACCCGGACGTGCCTCAGCCCATCTACATCGGTGCCGTTGGAAACGATCCCTACGGCAAACAATTCGAGGAAATTCTCGGGAATCATCGGGTTCGCCCCTGTCTTTCCTTCAAAGAAACTCCTACCGGGGTGTCAGGCATAATGGTGACACCGGATCATGAACGCACGATGTTTACATATCTGGGCGCCTGCCGTGATCTTGTCATGGAAGATATTGAATTTGACCTGGTGTGTTCATCTGACTATATCTATATGGCAGGCTACATGTGGGATACGGAAAATCAGAAGGCAGCCGCAAAACATGCTGTAACCCAGGCACGGGGATGCGGCATTCCTATCGCGTTTGATCTTGCAGATCCCTTCGTTGTCCTCCGGTACGGGGTTGAACTCATCGAGTGGCTCCCGGGAAATGTCGATATACTGTTTGCGAATAAGGAAGAACTGTCCATGATAACCGGATTTAGCGAGCAGAAGGACACCGATCCGGAAACGGTACTTTCTGCTGCCCGGGGATTGGCTGAAATAATCGTCATGAAGACGGGAAGTGCTGGCTGTCTGCTCTCGGAGGGAGGTAAGATAACGGTTGTTTCCGGGTATCGGGTAAATCCTCTGGATACTACCGGTGCAGGAGATTCCTTTGCCGGAGGGTTTCTTTACGGTCTTATACGGGGTTACGATCTACAGCGGTGCTGCATGATAGCGAACAGCCTGGCATCCCGGATCGTAACCGTGGAGGGCAGCAACTACACTGCTCTGGACCGGGACTGTATCGAAATGGTCTGACAGAGAGTCAACGCTCTTCGATACTGGTTTCTATCCGCCGAATCATATCTGCAGCGATTCTTTCGATCTCCAGAGAATCCTCTGCATTCATGTCTGTGCCGCTTTTTTTTCTCCGCTCTTTTAACAACTCATCCGTAAGGAGCAATGCGGAAAGAATACAGACTTTAAGAGGATCTTCGAGTTTTACCAGTTTTTCTGTTTCTTTGATTTTCTGTTCGAGATACGTAACCACTTCAGACATGTATTCAGGTTCTTCATCGGATTTAATGGTCAATGAAGTTCCTAAAACGTTTAATGTTACATGCCGTGTATCCATCTACATACAGGTGTAGCTCTCAGAAAATGTCCAGTTCAGATGTTGAATCTTCGTCCTGCTCCGGAGTTTCGTTAGGATCTTCTTCTGTATCTCCGTTTGAGGAAGGGGTGAGATCCGGTTCAACTTCAGGCGGCTCAACAGGAGTAACAGCATCCTGAGAAATCACCCCATGCGCACTCGGCTCCGGTGAGTCTATCTCATCTTCCAGAGCGTCAAGCTGGTCAAGTGCCTTGAGAATGCCTTTCTCGATTTCTCCCTGATCTTCCTTGTAGTCTGAAACCAGTTTCTGGAGCTCTTCAATCCTCTTTTCATATCCATCCAGTTTGAGTTTCAGCGATTCATTTTCCGACCTGAGTTTCTGTATGAGCTCAACAGCGTTGCGGACTCTCTGATCGAGCTGGTGGATTTGTTCCAGCGTTATCATGCTCTTCTACTCTCCAAGTGCCTCTTTTGTTTTATCCACGAGGGCTTTAAACGCCGCAGCATCTTCTATCGCCAGGTTAGAAAGGACTTTCCGGTTTATTTCGATACCGGATTTCTGAAGACCGTGTATGAAATGAGAATAGGTCATTCCTTCATTTCGTACGGCGGCAGATATCCGGGCGATCCATAACGATCTGAAATCCCGTTTTCGTCTCTTCCGATCGCGATAGGCATAGGCATGAGCTTTGGCAATTGCATCTTTCGCAGTTCTAAAGAGCTTGCTCCTACTTCCCCAGTACCCCTTTGCCTGCTTGAGTATTTTTTTTCGTCTATTTTTTCGTCTTGTTCCGTCTACAGCTCTTGGCATCGATCAGTTCTCCTTGATGGTGTTCACATGCTCCCTATCTTCCATAGGGGAGCAGGACCTTCACCTTCTTTGTTTCTTCCGGGCTTAGTATCCCTGAGTGTCTGAGGTTTCTTTTCCGTTTTGGACTCTTTTTGGTAAGAATATGGCGTAAACCCTGTTTCTTATACTTTACCTTACCGGTACCGGTAATCGAATACCGTTTTGCTGCACTCTTTTTCGTTTTCATCTTTGGCATATTATTAACCCTTCTTTATATGTATCTTATTACATACTCGTACTTTGAATCAGGTACACGATATTACTAAAAAAGGTAGCGAGATGCAATAGCCTGTGTGATCTATGTGAGAATATCCCTTGAAGGACAGTCTACCGTGAATTTCCGTGACCCTATTTCTTCGTCTTAGGCGAGAGAATCATAGACATGAATCTCCCCTCCATTTTCGGCGGTTTATCCACGGCAAAAGGAATGTCCAGAATATCGAGAACTTTGTCAAGAACCACTCTGCCGAGTTCAGTGTGAGCAAGCTCCCTTCCGCGAAAACGGATGGTGACCTTTACTTTGTTCCCATCTTCGAGAAACTCCCGGATATGTTTGGTCTTGAAATTGAGATCGTGCTCCTCGATCTTCGGCTGCATTCGAATCTCTTTCATCTTGATCAGTTTTTGTTTCTTTTTCGCTTCCCTGATACGCTTTTCCTGATCGAACTTATATTTTCCATAATCAAGAATTTTACATACCGGTGGGGCAGCCCTTGGTGCAACCTCTATTAAATCAAGCCCCGCATCCTTTGCAAGCCCCATGGCTTCGGTTATCGGTACTACTCCCCTTTGATTTCCCTCGGCATCGATTAAACGAACCTCAGCTACCCGAATCTGATCATTTACTCGCAAATCTTTAGTGGACAACTCACCTCCCTCGGTTCCGTTTTAACGGAACGGCGAATAAATTATATCATCAGGGTTTGAAATAGTAAACCACCAGCGGTAATTGAATTCTCCATGTGTTGTGCAGCCCAGGTAGCTTGCCCACGGAGTCAAAGGCAATGAAAAAAACCCCGTTTGATAGACATTAGGATTAAATATACTATAATGTAAGTATGAATTATCAATCTGACGCGCATAATTTACTGAAGACATTTGTAGCCTTCGAGACCGAGACGCGGGACATATACCACAGATATTTGAAAGGGACAACAAATCCCGGCTTACGACATCTGCTTACTATCATCAACCAGGGTTTGTGCGATCATGAGAAGGAGATCCAACAACTAATAGAAGAGTACGATATTGATCTGGTGTTTGACCTGGATGAAGAACTTACGCCGGCTCTGTTCCGGCAGAAAAGTGCATATACCGATTCGAGTAATTTCAATGATGTTATGCACACTATAATGCAGCGGGAAAAGACCGCCATGGATTTTCTATCGAAACTTTCCAGTTCCTGCAGAAATAAAGAAATTTCGTTTTTGTTGACCCGTTTGGCTTGCGAAGAAAAGAAATACCACAACTGGGCGGTAGACCAGTATGAACTCGAACTGCTTTCGGAATAAGAGGTATTGATTCACGGTGTGTTGATAAAAGGCTGAGTAAGTGATAGTTTTTCCAAGCAATGATTATGTACGCTATCCTGTCGATTCCTCTCTCTTTCCTCCTCTTCATGGGCCTAAAGCATGAGCCCGGCCTGACAGACGGAAAGACATGGAAGACTTTCTTTTTCGGTGTTATCCTGGCGACGCCATCCTTTCTCATCGTTCAAAACATTCGCCGTCCTTTGCCTGCAGAATTGACGATGCAGCGGATTTTTTTTCATGTACTGTTCAATGAGCATCTTTTTCTTCTCCTGTTTCCATTGGGCCTGTACTTCATCTTTTACATCGCACGAAGAGGTTACACCCACAGTGACACAAATGTCGGAGAGAAAGCCCTTATATTCTTCAGCGGTTTCTATTCGATCCTGGTAATTTCAGATGTCCTCATCTATTCTGAACTGCGGGATCTGTATGTATTGTTTCTGCAGCCTTCGCTGCGTATTGCTTCCGTTTTAGCAATCGTTGTCGGTATCGTCATTTTCGATCAGAATTTCGGATGGAAACGGTATGCGGGACTATGTGCGATATTTGGTTACATGGCAGCTGCAGCCGCAGTCACCATGTTGTACTGGAGCGGTTTCCTGGTTATTGCGATCCTCAGTACAGCCGTATTACTTGGATCAATGGTGTTTACCTATCTGAAAATCCATGAATAAGAAAGCCGCTTCCTGAACCTGAATGGATTGAGAAAGCGGCTCATTGTTCACATCCGGAACTTTAGATCTTACTGTCAGATCCGAGTACATTGATGATTTTATCCTTGTACATTTGTTTAAGCGCTTCCCTGGCAGGTCCGAGATACTTTCTCGGGTCAAAATCAGCAGGATGTTCCGCCATATGCTTCCGTATCGCAGCGGTCATAACCAGCCGGCCATCTGAATCGATGTTGATTTTGCATACAGCTGAAGTAGCAGCTTTTCTCAGCTGTTCTTCCGGGATACCTACTGCGTCTTTCAGTTTACCGCCGAATGAATTGATAATGTTAACCATGTCTTCAGGGACGGAAGATGAACCGTGCAGTACAATGGGAAACCCAGGCAGTTTCGTTTCAATTGCTTCCAGAATATCGAATTTCAGGGGTGGGGGAATCAGTCTTCCCTTTTCGTCTCGTGTGCACTGCTCCGGAGTGAACTTGTTAGCGCCGTGGGAAGTACCGATTGATATGGCAAGAGAATCCACGTTGGTCCGTGAAACAAAGTCGATTACTTCCTCCGGTTTTGTATAAGTGGACTTTTCTGCCACGACATCGTCTTCGATTCCGGCGAGTACACCAAGTTCACCTTCCACCGTCACGTACTTATCCTGTGAATGGGCAAAATCAACCACCTTTTTAGTGAGAGCGACGTTTTCTTCATACGGATGGTGTGATCCATCGATCATGACCGATGAAAATCCGTATTCGATACAGCTTTTGCACAGTTCAAATGTATCACCATGATCGAGATGAAGCGCTACCGGTACGAAAACCCCGAGTTCCTTTGCATATTCTACTGCACCCTGAGCCATATAACGCAGTAGAGTCTGATTTGCGTACTTTCGGGCTCCTGAGGAAACCTGGAGGATAACCGGAGACCGGGTTTCAACACATGCTCCGATAATGGCCTGAAGCTGTTCCATATTGTTGAAGTTATAAGCAGGAATGGCATATTTACCGTCCATTGCCTTTGAAAACAGTTCCTTTGTATTAACAAGTCCCAATTCAGTATAAGATGTCATGGATATTACTCCTTGTGAATCTGAATGAAAATGATTCTAAGTCTACCGGGTATTGGTGTCAAGCAGTCGGCTTGACCACGCAAAGTACAGGGTGATAGGGTGACCCCATGAGAAGTGCTTTACTGCTGTTCTCTTTCTGTATACTGATCCTGTCTTGTTCCCGGCCCGGCCTTACGATCATCACCGATCCTGCCTGGTATCGTATAATCGAGGAAACCGGGTCTCAAAGAGAAACGGTTGCAGCAGTGGAGGATCAACAATCCGTACGTTTGAGCTATCGGATTGTCCGGTTTTCGGAAGGAATTGAGAACGTCCTGGAACAGGAAATAGTAAAGTCATCATACCCTGGTTGTATTGTGAGCCCCCTTCTATCAGAAGCGGTAACAGGTTTCGACTTTACCATAGACCTGGACCGGTGCGTTTTTCTGGATTGGGGAGGTACCATGAGTTTTCCCGGAGACCGGGTTATACGGCTTCTCCGGGAGGAAGCTTTTTACAAAGCGGGAGAGTATGCCTATTCTTTTGCCTTGGATGAGGAGCCAGATGCACCAACTGTCGGTGCGGTTGTATTCACCGGTATGGAAAGCCGGAAAAAAGAACTGGAAGCTTTTATTGCCGGGTTTTCATTTCAGGGCAGTGAAGTCCGGTTGGAAGTGTACGATTTTAATTCACTGGATGAGGAGCGGAAGGTACAGCAGGCTCTGCAGAAGATCCGGGAACAGAGGATGACGCTGGTGCTCGTCTCGGCATCAAAACTGAACAGTATTTGTATGGACACACTGGTCCGGGAAAAAAGAGCTGTCATACTGGATACAGCGGTCCCTGAGGGACAAATTGAAGGGAATATCGCCGGGTTCATCGATTTTGATCACACGGGATTGGTATCAACTGCTATAGAAATGCTGAAAACAGAGGAAAAGGAACAGGTGTTTCAGGCATTTTTTACTCCTGTCCCGGCAGAAAAGAGGTAAAACATAAGTCGCGGGAAAAAAGAAAAATATTTGACAAAGAATTGCTATGGAAATATAATTCAAAATGTGAACATACGATGTAATTTCTTATACTTTTTCCATTTAAAAGGAGTGAATAATGAGAAAAGGCAACCTGCTGACCCTTTGCCTTCTGTTGCTTCTTCCCTTTGCAATAGCGGCGCCTGTTGCAGCAGATAGCGTCACAGAGAATCTTGTCTCACGTGTGCTGGAAAGTTTTGATCGGCCTGACGATCCGGAATCTGCTGAATGGCCCTCCAGTGAATGGATTGTCCGAGGCAGTAAGTTTGTAAGTGCAGATCTGGTCCAGAACAAGGAAGAGGGAAACTACGATTTTATTCTCGGGGAATCTTATCAATATGTCGAAACCTGGCCGGATGCGCTCTTTGGAGCAAATAAGGAGAACAAACCGTACAAAGTACTGGGTGTTCATGGGAAATTCGACCGGCGGGGGTATAACTGGATAGAGTTTATTCCGGCAGTGAAAAGCGATGGAGGATTGGTACCCAGAAGTCTGGAGGCCAACAACGAAATCACTATCCCCGGGCGTGCGAAAACGATCGATTTCTGGGTATGGGGAGCAAATTTCGATTACTATATGGAAATGCATATCCGGGATTTCAGGGGAATCGTTCACGTGCTCAATTTCGGCGGTATCAGGCACACCGGCTGGAGAAATCTGAGAGTTAATATTCCGACCTATATTCCCCAGGAGGGCGGATATGTTACTTCCGGGGGATATCTGAAGGAACTAAAACTGGTAAAACTGGTACTCTGGACAAAGCCGGAGGAAAGGGTCGATGATTTTCTTATCTACATTGATCATATCAAAGTGCTCACAGACATTTTTGTTTCAAGGTTTGATGGTGACGATCTGGCGGACTTTGATTTTATCCAGGAAACCTGGAACAGCGAGGGGGGTAACTAACAGTGAAAAATGCAAAACGGTTTATCATATTTGCATTGTGTCTATTATTTGCAGCAGTTTCACTTACTGCCCAACAGGGAGTCGATGCGACACAGATTGGAAGAGATGCAGCTCAACAGAAGCTTCGTGAAATCTCGGTTACTAAATTCGAAGATGCAGGATTCTGGTATGCTGCTATTTCTACAGATGACGGATTGGCAACCATTCGAAGATTCGAGGGAGCTCCTGCAGATAAAGAACCCCTGGAGGGTGAAGCTGAGGCGAATATCAAGGAGCGGGATAAATACGTAGTGGGTATGAAAATCCGGTTCTATTTCCGCGGTCCAAAAACATTCGCCCTCTATCCTGTAAGGCCTCTTCCAATCGAAGGAATTTGCAAAACGATTTCCCTGTGGGTTGTAGGCCGGAATTACAACCATGTGCTTAAAATCCTTATAGAGGACCAGTATGGCGGGAGGGCTGAAGTGACCATGGGAAAACTCAATTTTTCCGGATGGAAAAAGCTTACCGTTGCAATTCCTCCATCACTCCGGCAGCAGGATTTTCATTTTTCAACCCAGGCCGGGATCAAGGTGCTTGGGTTTATCGTGGAGACCGATCCCGCTGAATCCTACGGCAGCTACTACATCTACTTTGATGATTTGAGGGCTGTTACCGACCTTTTCCCTGAAGAAAGCCGGGATATCGACGATATGGTGGATTCGTGGTAACATTCACGGACGTATTATATATGAGCCCTCGATTACGAGGGCTTTTTTTCTACCCTGAATGGTCAGGGTGTTGCGGAGCGATGTGTGCAGATAGATATTGAGGCAAACAACACAATTGGGGAGAACTCCCGGTTCGACGGCCAATTTTCCATCCAGGGAAACCTGAGAATTGACGGTACATTTGAAGGGAAGTGTCTTCATGTGGAGCACATCCAGGTTGGTTCTACAGGCAGGGTAAAGACAGACATAACAGCGACAAGTGTGGTGGTGGAAGGTGTTGTTATCGGCAATATCACTGCCGCTGCCAGGATTCTCCTGCTGTCGACGGCACGGGTCCTTGGAAATCTTAAGACCCCTGAACTGATTATTCAGGAAGGGGTCGTTCTTGAAGGGAAATGTACGATAAGTCATTTTGAAACAGGAAACACCAAACAGTACATAGAATCTATTTACAACAGGAAAGAGTAGCTGAAGACTATTCTAATCACTATTTTATTCTTACTTACTTACCTCCCATGGGTAATGCCGGATACGTTCAGCTTCCCAAGAGATTCCAGGTTTAGGATCACTGAGAAGTACAACCTGCGAAAACGGATAAACGGCAAGTATGCAGGATACGTGTACCGGGAAATTCGCGGGAACCTCCTGGAAGGATCCTCGGGTACATATGAGGGACGATTTTATATTTTTGAAGAAACCACGGAGAATACCCAAACCGCTCACCGTGTGGAACAGACCGTTACAGCAGCGTTTGCCATCCGGGATAACGGCCAGTTTGTCCTTGAACATGACCAGGGGTATCCAAGGCTGCGTAGTTTCCCCCTGTTTCCTGCAACCGACCTGTCGATAGGTGATTCCTGGAGAGATTTCGGAGAAGTTATCGTCGATCCCCGGCGTGATGGAAATACAACAGCAGTTCGTTTTTACTGCGAATATATCTACAAAGGTCCTATCGAATATAACGGGGAACCGGGTTATTCCTTTTCCGCCCGGTACGCTCTTCGTTATTCCGCCGGAGATGATCCTGGCGGCGATTCAAATCTTTCCAGGATATCCGGGAAACACGTGGTCAGTATCTTTTTAGGCAAGAGCGGGGCCATGTTCCTCAGGGACCAGATGGAGGATCTCTTTACCTATAGAAATGGAGAAAAGATATCCTATAAAGGATTCACGCTTACATGGTACGGCTCATTCAAGCCGCTGGACAGAGACCTGGTGGAGAAAGAACTACTGAAAGAGCTGCAGGATTCCGGTGTTGAAGACGTAACCGTGGAAAAACGGGAGGAGGGGGTATCCCTCACCCTGCAGAACATACGCTTCCAGCCGGACAAGGCGGTATTTCTCCCCGGGGAAGAGGGCCGTATTGCCGCAGTTGCCACAGCACTGCAAAAGATTCCGGATCGTTCTATCCTGGTTGTCGGACACACGGCGGATATTGGTACCTATGAAAGTCAGTATATACTCTCTATAGAGAGGGCCAAAGCGGTTGTCGATATCCTTTCTGCCCAGGGAATCCCGGCAAAACGCTTTCTATTTGAAGGCAGGGCAGGAATGGAACCGGTCGCATCCAATGATACGGAAGAGGGCAGGGCGCAAAACCGGCGGGTGGAAATCTTTATTCTCGAAGATTGATCTGGAAGAGGTTCACGAAATTATCCCGTACTCCGGCGATGAGATCATTCATATGCATATTACGTAATTCTGCAATAAATTTATACGTATGCTGTACAGCGCCAGGTGTGCATGGTTTACAGCGTATGGGTACCGGTGCAAGGTAAGGTGCATCGGTTTCGATGATAATGGAGGAAAGGGGAATCTTTTTAGCGGTTTCCTGTAATGGATAGGCATTGTTATAGGTTACATTGCCGGCAAATGAGATGTACATCCCTATATCGATAACTTTCTTTGCATATGCCGCATCAGAAGAGTAACAGTGCATAACTCCTCCGGCCCCGGGGGGATGATGTGCTAAAACATCAAGGGTATCATCATCGCCCTCCCTGTTATGTACGATGATGGGAAGGTTACAACAGTTTGCGATAGCTATCTGGGAGATAAACAGATCTTTCTGTTCATCTTTCGTGCTGTACATCCAGTAATAGTCCAGGCCGCATTCACCGATGGCGAGTATGTCTCCTGAGGCTGCATAGCTTTCCAGTAAGTCAAGATTTTTCAAAGAAGCAGGATGTCCTGCATTACCAGGATATAGTCCCAGGGTGTAGTACACCTGGGGAAATGCCGCGGTCAAGGCTTTTTGTTTTTCGAAAGCCTCAATGGAAAGACCGATATCCACAGCCGCGGACAACCCGTTTGCAAATGCACTTTCCAAAGCTTTCGCAGGTTTGATTCCTTTTTTATCCATTTCCAGGGAGTGGAAATGAGAATCTATCATACCGTTAAGATCATCAGCCAGTGTCATTGTATACCCGCTATGGGGAGGGTGAAGAAAAACAATTCACTTGTCAATATGCTTCTAGTATCTAAAAACCGGTTGTGCTGCAAGAAATCTGTAGTACAGGTATACTGCCAAAGAAGAACTCAGCAGAAGCGGTCGTTGGAGTTGACCAAGGGTTGTGTGGGTTATATACTTCACTTCGGTAAATTCCATTGCCGGAGTGGTGGAATTGGTAGACACCGGGGACTTAAAATCCCCCGGCTATTGCATAGCCGTACCGGTTCAAGTCCGGTCTCCGGCAAGAAGGAGCGCCCTACCGGGCGCTCCTTCTTGCTATCTGAATAGACTTACAGAGTGGTCGCGGCAGCCCTGCAAGAACAGCATCCACAGGTGAATAACAATCTAAATCTGAAAATAATCATTCGTTTAACCACGAAACCGCGTCTTTTATATTGTCAAAAATCTCCATTTCTATGTTCGTTCTCTGCTTAATGTAATATTTAGCCAGTTTAGCCATCTGGTATAAAAAATTTCCTGGAACCATTAAAGCAGTCTTATTAGTAAACGCTTTTTTTAAATCTACGATAAGCTCTGCAATTTGTTTCACTTCAGCCGCGGTTGGTCTGAATTGCACATCACGTACTTCTACAAGCATTTTGTAGTCAGTTTGGAAATGATCATCAAACGATACTTCTTTGATACCGTTTAATACTTCAGTGATTTGCAGGATGCCGTGAATCCGGACATTTATCAGCTTATTTGCAGATGAAATTGAATATGAATATGCCATGTGTGAACCTCCTGATAGTGAAAGCAAAGCATAACGTGTGGCTCACATCCAGAAAAATCTCTGGGCAAACCATTTCAATATATCTCAAAAAAAAAGAAAAACAGGAAAAAACTAATTTTTATATTTATATGTTATCCGGAGTAACAGAAATTGAAATTTCAGAGCAAAACCGCCACCTTTTATGAGCATTGGTAATTTCTTGGAGGACAGGATCGGGCGAAGATCTTCGAGCATTATGTAGCAGTTTCTTAATGCAGAAAAGTTGAAGGCAGTTAGTGCAAATGAGTTCGTAACCGGGTGTCCCTTTTCCAGTTGAATTAGAGGTTGATGCCTGGGAAAAAATCATTGCGATGTGTAAGAATTACTTAAGTGAAGAATAAGTTTTATTGAGTGTTTTTGTGGTTCATCGACAATGGAAACGTGATATCCCATATGGTGCCATTATGCTGCCGGCAATCAGCGGATCCATTGAGTTGCCCTTCAGCGATGTTTTTTATTAGCCAGATTCCGAAGGAGGGTTGTGATTCTATCATTTCGCTGCAGCCGGTGCTCCCGTTGCCGTTGTCAGAAATAGTAAGTTTATAAGAATTATCAGGCAGATACTTTCCGGATATTGTAAGCTCCTTTCCATCTTGCATGTTAACGAATGCATGTTTTATGGAATTGGTTACACATTCATTAAGAATCAAGCCACACGCAATAGCGGTATTGAGGGTTACGATACAATCTTCAACTTCAACTGTTTTATTAATATCAAGATAAAGATCATAAGAAACAAGAATGTCATCAACGATGCTCCGTAAGTAATACCCAAGTTCTACGGTTGAATAATTCTCCTCCTGATAGTTGAGATCATGGACAGTTGCCATCGCCTGAATTCTGTTTTTATTCTTAAGAATGAAATCTTTCATCTCTTCCGTGAGATTCTGGTCAAGCTGTAGATTTAATATGCTCAACATGACGGTAAGATTGTTTTTTACCCGGTGGTGGACTTCACGCAGAAGGACTTCTTTTTGTTCGATTGTGCGTCGTAAATTCTCCTCTAAAAGGGTCTTTTCTTTCAGTTGCTTCTGCAGTTCCATGTTTCTATCGATTAAATCCTCCTTTCTTTGTTGGGCAACCTTGGAAAGGTGTACGTTTTCCTCTATGTATTTATCAATCTTAATGTTCAGTTGATCTGTGTTAAAAAGATAATTTTTAATTTCTTCATTAAATGCTACCCAGAAAAGATAGAATGAAGCAATCGTAAACAAGATAGTGGGGATCCCGTAGAAAAACTTCCAATTACTGATCATTGTGGTATTTACCACAAAGGCTATCAAATAAGAGATAAATACAAGTGTTACTTTGGAAACAAACCGGTTTGACAGGAAATCATACTGATATAAAAGAGCAAAAGCTAATAGAAACATATATGATCCTGTTAAATTACCGGGTTCAGTAAGCATAGTTGTTGTGAAACCAAACCCGAGGATGATAAATACCTGTAAATATCGGGAATACTTCGTCTTTATGAATACGGTTATTAAAAATATAATTGAACCAATAAACGTTGGCAGCACAGTATAATGTAAAAGAGCATTAAAAAAAGAGTCATTGAAAATATTTATCCCTCGATAAAGATTTACAAATGCTGCCGCTGCAGCAAGTATGAATAGTACGACACCGGTTTTTCGCTGGATTTCAAAACCGGTGTCGGCTTTATGCTGTATCAAGTGATATTTATCGTTGCCAATAAGCCTGTATCGACTCATCAATATTCATGATGGCGTCCATTTCCGGGCATTCAACGGATTCGATTTTCTCGATCAACCGCTGTTTTTCTTCCTCAAAATCAATGACGCCGTCTCCTACAGGGTTATATTTACAGAAAATACGATCTTCTTCAATATCCCTGGCATAGTCTGAAATCATGTTGAGGGCGATAAGGCTCATTCCCCTTTCGATTATTTCCTTGTCTCCTCCGATGAAGTTGTTGATCATTTCGAGACGTTTCAGAAGGTAGTCATTGTCAGCCGGCTGGCAGTTGGCGACGGTTTTAATCCTGAGGGACAGGATGTAAGCTCCCAAGTGGGTGATTGCTGTCCTGCCGGGATCCTCGCAGCCGGCCAGCTACGGGATTGCCGCGACCAATTGGGCCAGGTTCTTGTTACGGAAGCATTCCCGCTCCTCATTGTCCATCTTGAATGCATCGGCGACTGATTCGGCGATGTTGTTCCATTCTGCAAAATTCCGAGTGTTTTTTTTACTTGCGGTCTTTACCTGTTTCATACAGTTCTCCTATAGGTTGGGGAATTTCTGGAGTGATAAAGATTAAATGAACTTGGTTCACTTTTAGACACATTTTTCATGCATGAGTTCAGAACTTTTAATCTTTGTCCCCCAGTTCACTTGTAATTGTGCCATAGGATAGGTTTGAGCGAAATAGTACCCGGGTATAATATTATTTTCAGTGCTATTACTATATTCTGAAAGGTTCTTGCTTTGTTGATAAGACAGAT
>JAJSAL010000139.1 GCA_024274705.1 Spirochaetota bacterium | reverse complement strand
TGCGGAAAAGCCGGTTGTGCACATCATCATCGAACCGAAATTAATCGTTCGGGATTCATGCGGATTAAGGGTGGGATGAAGTTTTATGCAGCGAGTGCACACGTTTGCAATGAAAAAGAGAATAATTGGCGCGTATGCGTCAATATATTAACAATCGGAGGTAGTATTATGAAAAAAGCACTCGTGTTACTGGTGCTGCTCCTTCTCGCAGCGGGACTGCTGTTTGCCGGTGGCAAACAGGAAAAGCCTGCCATGGAAACAGAGAAGGAGACAAAGGAAGAGCCGAAGGTGGTAACGGTTTTCGGCGCATTCAGGGATGAAGAAGCCCGGAGGTTCGAAGAAACGTTCCGGCCGTTTGAAGAGAGGACCGGTATCGATGTCCAGTATGAAGGCTCCCCGGAATTCGAGGTACAGATCTTTGTACAGGCAGAAGCGGGAACCCCGCCGGATATCTCAGCTCTTCCCCAACCGGGGCTGATGAAGGAATTTGCAGAACGGGGATTCTTAAAACCGTTATGGCCGGAAATTGTGCGAAAAATCGAGAACAATTACACCCAGGCCTGGAAAGACTTAGGTTCCTACAAAGGGAATGTGTACGGGGTATTCCACAGGGTAAATGCGAAGAGTTTTGTGTGGTACCCGAAAAAAGCTTTTGAACAGAAAGGATACACCATTCCGAAAACCTGGGACGAACTCACAGCCTTAAGCGATAGGATCGTTGCTGACGGAGGCGTGCCCTGGTCGATCACCATGGAAAGCGGCGCTGCAACAGGGTGGGTCGCAACAGACTGGATGGAGGATATCATGCTCCGGACCGCCGGTCCTGAAGTGTATGACCGCTGGGTAAACCACGAAATACCCTTCGACCACCCGGCTGTGAAAAAAGCGGCAGAGATTATGACTGATATCTGGCTGAACCCGGACTATGTCCTGGGCGGGCCTACAACCATCCTTACCACCTTCTTCGGTGACGGGACATTTCCCCTCTTCGAGGACCCCCCCCAGGCGTGGCTCCACAGGCAGGGGAATTTCATCATAGGATTCATGCCTGATGATATCCAGGCCAACGTAGGGGAAGAGGTCGGTGTTTTTGCTCTGCCTTCCATCGATCCCCGGTGGGGTATCCCCGTATTAGGCGGGGGAGATCAGTTTGTTGTATTCAACGATTTTCCCGAAGTCCGGCAGTTTATGGAGTACCTGACAACCTGGGAAGCCTGTAAATCCTGGGCGGCATCCGGCGGAGCCCTGTTTCCCCACCAGGACCAGAACTTTGATGACTACGGTTCCGCTATCGAGCGGGACCTGGCGAAGATCCTGGTCAATGCTGAAGTATTCAGGTTCGATGCATCGGACCTGATGCCCGCAGAAGTGGGTGCCGGTACTTTCTGGACAGGTATGGCCGATATGATCAGCGGAGTTCCTATCGATGAGGTCTTGAGCAACATCGAGGACAGTTGGCCCCAGTAGGATAACTGAATCGGATGAATAAGGTAAAACCGGGTCCGCAAGTGCAGATCCGGTTTTCCTTTCTTTTTTTTTAATGAAGTGAGGTTCCTATGAGTGTTGACCAGGAAAAAAAAGAAGGATCCACCGTACTGCAGGTGGTAGTGACCGGTATCGGAAGAGCGCTCTTTGCGGTCTTTGTTCCTGTGGTCACCTTTTTCGTTCTCTGGCGGGGTTTCCTTTTCCTGAGGGACAGCGGAGCACCCCAGGTGGTGATAACCCTCGTTGCTATAATCTGGGGCGTTGGAGGGGTAGTGGCCCTTTTCTTTGTCGCAAACTGGGTAATTCAGCGGATGCCCGTGGAATGGCGGACCCGGTTTGTACCCTTCCTTTTTGTGGGACCGGCTGTGATCATCATGGCCTGGTACCTGTTTCTCCCTACGATACGGTCCCTCTATTTAAGTTTTTTTGATAAATTTTCCAAAACCTTCGTGGGACTGGAAAACTACAAGTATGTATTTACCAACAGGACGATGCTGATAGCATTTCGAAACAATGTGCTGTTGCTCGTACTGGGTACAGGAATGTGTGTCGTTTTCGGTCTTGTTATTGCTATCCTGGCAGACCGTTCGAAATTCGAAAAAGTCGTAAAGTCCCTGGTGTTTCTCCCTATGGCCATCTCCTTTGTGGGGGCAGGTGTCATCTGGAAATTCATCTACGCTTATAAGGCTCCCGGGCTCGAGCAGATCGGACTGCTGAACGCGGTTGTAACGGCCCTTGGAGGTGAACCTGTCGGCTGGTTTACGGTACGGCCCTGGAATACGGTTTTCCTTATCATCATCCTTGTGTGGCTTCAGACCGGGTTTGCCATGGTGGTGCTTTCCGCGGCGATAAAAGGGGTTCCCAAGGAACTGATCGAAGCCGCCCGGATCGACGGAGCCCGGGAGATGCGCATCATATTCAATATTGTGATCCCTTTTATCAAGAGCACGCTTATTATGGTATCAACGGCGATCCTGTTAATTACCCTTAAAGTCTTCGACATCGTGTATGCCATGACCAACGGCCTTTATGGCACCGAGGTGTTGGCAAGTCAACAGTATAAACAGATGTTCAAATTCCTTCATTACGGGCGGGGTTCCACGATAGCCATCGTCATCTTACTGGCGGTTACACCGGTCATCTGGTACAACCTGAAGCAGTTTGCCCAGAGAGAGGTGTTCTGATGAGTGACACAACGATCAATTTTGATAAGAAGAGCAATCTCACCGCAGGAAGTCTTACCAGGCAGCGCATATCTTCAAAGATTGCGGTAACGGTTGTCCTTATCGTCATCTGTATTATCTGGACTCTTCCCACCCTGGGAGTGCTGGTTACGTCCTTCCGCCCGCCGGATGAAGTTGTTCGTACCGGATGGTGGAAAATTTTAACAGAAGAAGGGGGTGGAACCACCCTGGATAATTACCGGCAGGTTCTCGGGGGTAAAGACTACACTTTTGTGAACGCCCAGGGAGAAAGGGTGCAGGCAAGCGGAGATAACCTGTTGAACTCATTTCTCAACAGTATGACCGTTACCTTTCCGGCGGTGGTTATTCCTATCCTTATCGCTGCTTTTGCTGCCTACGGGTTTGCCTGGCTTAAATTTCCCGGAAGAAAAGTGCTCTTTGTCGGCATCGTGGGTATTCTGGTGGTCCCCCTCCAGATCTCCCTTATTCCTATTCTCCGGGACTACCAGCGGATACATCTGAACGGTACATTCCTGGGAATCTGGCTGGCCCACACCGGTTTCGGCCTACCCCTGGCAACGTACCTGCTGTTCAATTACATCAGCACCATCCCCAGGAGCATCATGGAATCGGCGTTCATGGACGGGGCGACCCACTTTACAACTTTTATCAGGCTTATTCTGCCCCTCTCCATTCCCGCCCTGGCATCCTTTGCCATATTCCAGTTTATCTGGGTCTGGAACGACATGCTCGTGGCCCTTGTATTCCTCGGATCCCGGTCTTCCGAAAAACAGGTCCTTACCCAGAGGCTGCTGAAGATGATAGGGTCCAGGGGACAGGACTGGCATCTGTTGACTGCGGGGGCGTTTGTGAGTATGCTCCTTCCCCTCGTCGTTTTCTTAGCACTTCAGCGGTATTTTGTGAGGGGACTCTTAGCCGGTTCCATAAAAGGTTAGCGAATCAATGGATTTTTTCGATAAGGTGATGCTCATCACCTATCCGAACAGTGTAGGCGGGAACCTGTCTCAGCTGTATACTTTCGGTGAAAAACATCTCACCGGCATCATCGGGTCCATTCATCTTCTGCCGTTTTATCCCTCTTCCGGCGACCGGGGGTTTGCCCCCCTGGATTACCTGGATGTGGACCCCCGGTTCGGATCCTGGGAGGATGTCCACCGCCTGGGGGAGGGGTTTCACCTGGTATTCGACTTCATGATCAACCACATTTCCCGGCGGTCCCGTTTTTTCGAGGATTACCTGGCAAAAGGAGAGGATTCGGAATATGCGGACATGTTCATCCGGTACAGCCGGTTCTGGCCGGAAGGGAGACCAACCGGTGAAGACCTGGAAATGATTTACCGGCGGAAACCCAGATATCCCTACATCGAAGTCAATCCCGGGAATGCCGGAACAGAGCGGGTATGGTGTACCTTCGATGAAGAGCAGATTGATCTGGACCTCTTTTCCCCGGCGACCAGGACCTTCCTGAAAGACCGGCTGCTCTTTCTGGCGGGCCAGGGTCCTTCTATGATCCGTCTGGATGCCGTTCCCTATGCAGTAAAAAAACCGGGTACCAGCTGCTTTTTTCTCGAACCCGGGATTTGGGACATCCTCGGATTCGCCCGGGATGTTCTGCGGCCTGAGGGAGTGGAAGTACTCCCGGAATTTCACGAACATTACCGGTACCAGTTCAAACTGGCCGGGCAGGGATACTGGGTATACGATTTTGCCCTGCCCATGCTGGTGCTTCATACCCTCTATATGGGAAGTGTTGCCAGGCTGGCCGGGTGGATGCGGATTTGTCCGCGGAAACAGTTTACCACCCTGGACACTCATGACGGTATAGGTGTTGTCGATGTCCATGACCTCCTGTCAAAACAAGAAATAGAGGAAACAAAAAACCAGCTGTTTCATCACGGTGCAAATGTAAAAAAACGGTACAATTCACCGGAATACGGAAACCTGGACATTTACCAGATCAACTGTACCTACTATTCCGCCCTGGGGAACAATGATGATGCGTACATCCTGGCAAGAGCGCTCCAGTATTTTGCACCCGGCACACCCCAGGTGTACTATACGGGACTCCTGGCCGGAGAGAATGATATCAACCTGGTGGAGCGTACAAAGCTGGGCAGGGATATCAACCGTCATGCCTATACCTTGGAAGATGCGGAAGCGCAGCTTGAGCGGGATGTGGTCAAACGGCTCTTTGTCCTGACAAGGTTTCGAAACACCTACCCGGGATTTGGGGGCGATATGCGGATAGAAACTCCCGGTGACAGCCGGATACGTATCGAATGGACAAAGGGAAAACATCGAACAGTCCTGTTTGCAGATGCCCGGGATCTCGCCTTTACTATCGAATACTTCGATCCGGAACTGGACAGGATGGTCCGTTTGGAAGGTGTGTAATAACTTCTGAAGGTGCCGGGCCGATTACGAATGACAATCACCTGCGGATCGTGTAACATAAACCATGGCCGTTTTCCTTTCTTCAGTTCCCCTTTCAGATCTGCCCCCGTGTTTTACCTGTGGGTACTATTTCGATTTTAACGGGCATCCCTACCGCCATGCCGCCCTGTTTTCTGTGGGAAAGGATCGCTCCGTAATCGGTGTTCTGGACCGGATCGGGGATTACATCGCCGTCTTTTTTCAGGAATACCTGGAAACGGACGGCACGTACTCCGTGGTACCGGTTCCTGAAAAAACAACTGTCATTGGAAATGTCGTTGTCCGATCCCGGGGGAAAATCTCGTTCAATCCGCAGATGCTTCTCGGACCGTCCCAGGGTAACGGGGCCGTCTATGTGGACGGGAATGCCGCTGTTCACGGAGCTGTGCTGGACGTTTCCGGAGGAGATATCAGCATAGGTAAAGGGACCAACATAGGTCCGGGAGCTGTTATCGAAGGACCGGCGGTAATCGGCGGGGAAAATGAAATCAGGCCTTCCTCCTACTTTCGTGGAAACATCCTGACAGGAGATTGCTGCGTGTTCCGGTGTGAAGCAAAAAACGCCGTGTTCCTGGATCAGTGCCAGTTTCCCCATCCGGCATACGTCGGGGACAGCATTATGGGGTTCCGCGCCCACTTCGGAAACCAGGCGACAACGGCTAATATCTCGGTATTCAATGCCATGGCGGAGGAAGATAAACGTACAAGTATCGTCCTCCGTATCGGCGGCGTGAGTTACGACACCGGCAGGATGAAAATCGGTATGATCATGGGTGACCACTCCCAGGCGGGATGCGGTTCCGTGTCGGACCCCGGGGTGTTCCTGGGACCCCGGACCGTGGTGTACCCTTTAACTCGGCTGAAAGCCGGATGTTACGGTCCGGATGTGATCATAAAAAACGATCCGGAAAAAGCAGGGGTCATTTCTGTGGAACCCTTAGAGGATAGAAGCTGATCAACGAGTTTACTCTCCGGGTGGTACGCATCATCAAGTCGATTCCCCCGGGAAAGGTCATAACTTATGGGAGAACCGCTGCTGCGGCGGGAAACCCCCTTGGCGCACGGCAGGTCTCCCGG
>JAJSAL010000138.1 GCA_024274705.1 Spirochaetota bacterium | reverse complement strand
CTAAAAGTTTAGCATCATAATGACACCTTGTGGCCTTCATGTGGTATCACTTGGATATCAGCGGGTTTCGTTGTCAAAGAAAGTGATTACCAGGTATATCGTACTGCATTACTCGGACAGGACCTCCATGGTCCAGGGATCATACATGTTTTACGCTGTGAAAGCGGTTACCCGAAAAGGCTATATCCGGCACGCCACGGGACCGGGAATTCCACTCTGCTTATAGCTGCTGTTCTTTCAAACGCCACAAGTTATTGCTATACTGACGATAGCTAATCTGTTCAGGAGTTATAGTTATGTATATTAGTCGGGTTGTTCTAAAAAACTGGAAAAACTTTCAGAACGTGGATGTCAGACTATCAGAAAGGGTCTTCATTGTCGGTCCCAATGCCTCGGGCAAGTCCAATTTCCTCGACGTGTTCCGGTTTCTACGGGACATAGCCCGCGATGGTGGTGGTCTGCAGGAGGCAGTCAGGCTGCGCGGCGGGCTTTCAAAAATTCGTTGTCTGTCTGCGAAGGGTAAAAAAACCGATGTCGAGATTGATATTTACGTAAACGAAACTCCAGACTCTTCTCAGTTATGGCGTTACCATATCGGTCTAACTCAACGGGGCGGCGGCGCGGTTGGAAGCAGCAGAGCGATTATCCGGTTTGAGAAGGTGTGGAAACAGAACGAGTTGATTCTTGACAGACCGAATAGCACGGATATAGACGATGAGCAGCTCAAGGAATATACACATTTGGAACAACCTACCTCCAACGCGAAATTCAGGGAGCTGGCTGTTTTTTTCAAACTAATCGATTACCAGCACATCATTCCGCAAATCATCCGAAGTCCCCTCGCATTTCAGGGGGCAGGTTCTGTGGAAGATTTCTACGGCCGGGATTTGTTTAAAAAAATGAACAAGATGTCTAAGAAAACCAGAGAAAGCCAGTTGAAGAGGATAGAAACCGCGTTGAAGCACGCCGTACCGCATCTAAAGAATCTTACTCTTGAAACTGATGACGCCGGGATACCTCACCTTCAGACGATCTACGAACATTGGCGTCCCCATGGAGCCCGACAGAACGAGGAACAATTCTCCGATGGTACCCTGCGGTTGATCGGTTTATTCTATGCAATGCAGAACGGTTTGAATCCCCTGCTCCTGGAGGAACCGGAACTCTCGCTTCATTCGGGAGTAATCCAATCACTTGCCGAAATAATTCACCTGATGCAGAAACGGAAGGCCGGCAAGCGACAGGTTATTCTCAGTACTCATAGTTATGACTTACTGAATAATAATGGTATTTCTGCCGACGAGATTATCATTCTAAACCCTATGGATTCCGAAGGAACAACTGTTTCAAATGCTTCGAGCCTGGAGAAGATCAAAGCACTACTGGATTCCGGGCTGTCACCGGCAGAAGCAGTTATTCCTTTGACTATGGCTCCTGACGTTCGGCAGTTATCACTTAACTTTCTGGATTGATTCATGACTTTGTATTTGGTTAGTGAAAATGCCTTGAGCGAGGATGTCATGAAGAGGCTTGTTTCTCATAATTGTCCCGCAAGGCAGTTTATCTTTCATTCGCTCATAAAACGAGGGCGTGGCAATATAAAGAAGAAATTTCATTCATATAACACACCGGGTAATCCGCTTCCATTTTTTGTTCTCGTCGATCTTGACACCGACCGCTGTGCACCTGAACTGATAGATAACTGGACAAACCGACCTTTGCGGCAGAACTTGATATTCAGAGTTGCCGAACGTGAAGTAGAATCGTGGCTCTTAGCCGACACTGAAGGGTTTTGTGAATTTACAGGAGTGCCCCATGATCTTGTGCGGGGGAGAGTTTCGAATCCGGATAATTTGGAATCACCAAAGGAAACCCTGATTTCTCTGGTTAACCGCTCCAGACGAAGGGAGTTGAAACGCGATATTGTGAGAGAGAGTCACACCTCTTTTAAACAAGGGCCGGCATATAATACGCGTCTTGGTGAGTACGTTTTCCGGCATTGGGATGTCTCACGAGCCGCGGAAAAGTCTTCCAGCTTGAATCGGGCGTGCAATGCCCTGCGGAATTTCAGGAAAGCCGATAGTAATTGAACGTGTCTGATGCACCTGAGCGGGGGTGCCGGAATAACTGACTGTCGTGGTCGTCGTGTCTGCCGTGGCTTTTTAATGATCATCATCCAGCATGGCTTTCAGGAACCGGATGAGATGATCGTACACTTTTTTCTTTTTCACCTTCCGGAGTAGTTTGAAAAGATTGACCTCTTCCTTATTCAAGCGGAACAGGACGGTGTTGCCGGGACCATAACCCGGATGGGGGTCGGAGGATAGAAACCCCGGTTCTTTCCGGAAGAGCAGCTCTGGAGAGATCTCCAGTGCGTCGGCGAGGTGGATCAGCCGGTTTACCGTCAGGTTCGTCTGGCCGGTCTCGTATTTCTGGACCTGCTGAAAAGAAACATCTATCTTTTCGGCCAGTTCCTGCTGGGTGATGCCCCGCTGTTTCCGGATCTGCCTGATCCTCTCCCCGATATCTCTGGAATCCATCACGCAGTCCGAAATCTGTAGGGTTGCATATATGATTTGTATAAGGAATTGAATAACCTTTCTACCAACTGGGAATTGAATAAAAGTGTTGACAAAAATCAACTATTAAGAGAATATTTGATTAAAAAATGAAAAAAATCATTCTTATTGTGGAAGACGATACGCTTTTAGCGGAAGTTCTGAAACGGTATCTTGCCTCAGAACAGGTACATGTAGAACGTGCGGAATCCGGAGAGGAAGCTCTTTCGGTCCTTTCGAGAAAGCGGATAGACTTGGTGCTAACCGATTATACATTGCCCGGGATGAACGGCGTTTTACTGACAGAAGCGATAAAACGTCTGGATGGTTCCTTTAGAATAATCGGGATGAGCGGTCAGGATGTTGCGGAACCGTTCCTCAAAACCGGCGCAGACAGATTCTTAAAAAAACCTTTCGGTAAACAGGAAATACTGAAAACCGTGTATCCTTTCCTCTGGTCCGCTTAAGAGCTGCGGTTTACTTGCCCAAAGGGCCCGGGCAAAGTATATTAACCTCCATGGAACGCCTCCTTGCTGCGGCCTGTATACTTTCACTGATCATGGTCCTCTTTTTCGGATGTAAAACAATTGAGGAAACAGTGCCTGTGCCGGAAAAAGAACCGGCGGAACAGGCGGAGACGGCCGTACCGGCTGAGCCTGAAGTAATTGAGGCAGAGAAAGAAGAGCCGAAGGAAGATGTGCTCGCCCTTATGGAGGAACAGGTAGTTCAGGGTAATATCGATGAAGCCCTGGACATGTTCGAAGAGCGGTTCGAAGAGTATCCGGATACGACGGAGGACCTGGTGTTGTACTCTTCCCTCCTTATCGGGGCAGGCCGGTATGAAAAGGCAGAGGCCGCCCTGGAGAAGGTAGTGGAACTGGATCCGGAAAACTCCGAGGCACTGTACAACCTCTCTCTGCTCCGGGGGATGAAAGGGGAAGCGGAAAAGCAGGAGGAACTTCTGGAACAGGTAGTTGCCCGGAACCCTGACAACTCCCTTGCGTTTACCTCGTTAGGCTGGATCTATTACGATAAACGGAAATACGGTAAGGCCAAAGAACAGTTCAAGGAAGGTCTCAAAGCGGATCCGGAAAGCGTCCCTGCTCTGGAAGGTCTGGGGGTACTCCTGCTGAGGGACAAACGGTATGCCCAGGCCAGGGATTTGTTTTCCCGGATTATAGAGATCGATCCGTCCTCTATGTACGCCTATATCGACCGCAGCAAAACCTTTCTTGGGGAAGATGATTTCCAAAAGGCGGAAGAGGATATGACCAGGGCGATGGAGATCGATCCTGATTACTACTGGAACTATATCGACCGGGGGCGCATCAGGATTCACCGGGGGTTACTTAAGAAAGCGCTGGAGGACTTTAACTCCGCAATCGAATTGGATGGAGAAAGTTTTTTTCCTTATGCATACAGGGCAGGAATCTACGATGATCTGGAAGAATACGACCTGGCCCTCCGGGATTACAGAATAGTTTTGGAGAAGCGGGAGGATTATTACTTCGCCTATGTTCCCATGGGGATTCTGCTCTATATGAATCAGGAATATGAAGAAGCATCCGGATATTTCAGGAAGGCATATGAGTACGAAACGGAATACAACTATCCCCTTATGGCCGCACTTTGCCTGAAAAAGGCGGGAAAGGACGGGGAAGCCGGGGAGTATCTTTCCGGGATTGCAAAAAAGATTCCCAGGGAGAATTCTTTTTATCATATCATGCGGCTTTTCCGGGAACCTGGTTATGATACCCATGCACTTATCAGTATCGAAGAAGAGGAAGACACGATCAGGAAGTACCAGCTTCTCTTTTATTTGGCCCAGTTTTATCTGCTGGAAGGTAAGGTCCGTCTTGCTCAGACGTATTTTCTCGAAGTTAAAGATAACTGTCCCCCGGACATCATGGAGCGCAAACTCGCGGCTTACGAACTTGAGGCGTTCCTCTAAAATCATGCATAAAGAGGCGGCACATGGCAGAAACGAATACCAGTGATACTATCTCACGACTCACCCTGGGTTCGAGAGAGATTATCCTTCTCGGAACAGCTCATGTTTCACAGGATAGTATCGTCGAAGTAGACCGGGTTATCCGGGAGGAGAGGCCCGGCCGGGTGTGCGTGGAAATCGACGCCGGCAGGTACCGGTCTCTTACAGAAGGGCAGAACTGGAGCAAGCTGAATATTTCCCAGATTATCCGGCAGCGGAAAGTATTCCTCCTCCTCTCGAACCTGGTTCTTTCTTCATTTCAAAGGCGGATCGGCGGAAAATTAGGGCTGAAACCCGGGCAGGAGATGCTCAAAGCCACAGAAGTAGCCCGTGAACTGGAGATTCCCTACTCTTTTTCCGACAGGGAAGTGCAGATAACGCTTAAGAGGGCATGGTCCAAATCCAGCTTCTGGAACAAAATGAAACTTCTGGCAACCCTCTTCGGAACGATTTTTACTCAGGAAGATCTTTCGGAAGAGGAGATTGAGAAACTGAAGAAGAAGAGTGCCATACAGGACATGATGGAGGAACTGGCTAAATTCCTTCCATCTGTCAAGGAAGTCCTTATCGACGAACGGGACAGGTACCTGGCAACGAACATCTTTAATACGAAAGAAGAGAAGGTGGTGGCGGTTGTAGGGGCTGGCCATGTACCGGGAATCGTGGATCTGCTGCAGCAGCTCGAAGAGGGTAAGTTGCCGAATGATCTGAAGAGTATCGAAGAAGTACCGGGCAAATCGAATGCTGCGAAAGTGATCCCATGGCTTATCCCGGTAATCGTAGTAGCCATTATAGCTTTGGGTTTTTTAAGATCCGGTTGGGAAACGACCCTATCCATGCTCTGGATGTGGGTCCTGGTCAATGGTTCCCTCTCTGCACTCGGGGCAATCATCGCCCTGGCCCACCCTGTTACGATTGTATTCTCTTTTGTGGCAGCACCGATTACGTCCATGAATCCCACTATAGGAGTCGGGATCGTTACCGGTCTCATCGAAGCGTACTTGCGAAAACCCAGGGTAGAGGACCTGGAACACCTGCACGAAGATATCCTGAGTTTCAGGGGGTTCTATAAGAACCGGTTTACCCGCATCCTCCTGGTCTTCCTCTTTTCAACTATCGGCAGTGCTGTAGGTACTTTTATCGGTATACCTTTTCTTTCATCCCTGTTGACCAAATAGCGGATAGGTCCTCAGCTCCCGAACACTTTTTGAATGCCTTCCCTGATGGAGGAGATCCTTATCCATGATTCTTCCGGGCTGTCACCCTCCCGCAATGCGGCAGGTCCGAGAACAGAAGTAAAACCCATCTCCCTGGCGGCTTTTATCCTTCTCTTAAGATGCTGGACCGGCCTTACCTCTCCGGCAAGGCTGAGTTCACCTGCAATCGATGTGCCTGAAGGTATGGAAAGATCGGTACGGGCCGAATAGAGGGCCATTGCAAGGGGAAGATCGATTCCCACTTCTTTCAAGCGTATTCCTCCGGCAACGTTCACATAGATATCCTGGTCGGAATACCGTAAGCCCCCGTGCTTTTCCAGCACAGCCGCGATGCGGGCAACCTTGCCGGTATCGATTCTGTCCGAGTATACCCTGGAAAACCCTCCCTTTGCAGGTACTACCAGGGCCTGGATCTCTACCAGGAGGATCCTGGACCCCTCGTATACCGGTGCAACGGCAATACCGGGAGGCATATCTCCATCCCTCTGCACCATAAACAGGGATGCCGGGTTGGTCACCTGGTTCAGTCCGTTACTGTCCATGACAAACAGTCCTATTTCGTCGATGGATCCGTGTCTGTTTTTTACCGCCCGGAGAACGCGGATTTCAGATGTTGCGCTTTCGAAATGAAGGACCGTATCCACCATGTGCTCGATGATCTTAGGACCCGCAATAGATCCTTCCTTGGTAACATGGGCGGCGAAGAACACGGATGCATTCCGCTCCCTGCACCAGGCAACGATTTCGTGACAGCAGTACTTGATCTGATTCACCGTACCCGGGACTGCCCCCAGTTCCCGGGACTGGAGTGTCTGAATCGAGTCTATGATCAGTATCACCGGTTTTACCTTGTTAAGCACTTTTTCCACGGCACCGATGTCGGTAGAGCTGAATACTTCGAGATTGCTGTTGTCTATTCCCAGGCGTTCCGCCCGGGATTTGATCTGGCCGGAAGATTCTTCCCCGGACACGTAGAGCACCCTTCCTGTTACCTTTGCCGAAGCCCCCGCCTGAAGGAGAAGGGTGGATTTTCCGATACCCGGCTCCCCTCCTAAGAGTACCGATGAACCCTTCATAAGGCCCCGGCCGAGAACACGGTTCATCTCCTCGATGCCTGTGTCATACCGTTCCCCGTCATGGGCTTCGATTGCCTTGAGAGGGATGGAAAAAGAGAGTTCCGGCTCTTTTTTCCCGGAGCCGCTTTTCCCTTCGGTTTCACTAAAGGTATTCCATTCACCGCAGGATGGGCACCTGCCGAGCCATTTCATTTCCTGGTGGCCGCAGGAGCGGCAGATGAACAATGTTTTTGATTTCGCCATATCTATGTTTCCTTCTATGAAATACTACCAGAATGTTTGAGGTGATTCAAATTTACTTCGATTTTATTTTCTTGAAATCCTTAAACCCACGTGATAGGCTTTTCCAAGATGAAAAAAGCCCTGGCAGCCCCGCTTATCTACATTCTCGTCACGGCACTTCTTCTGATAGTTTTTACCCTGTTTCACCTTTTCTCGGTGTGGAGTCAGACCTTCGTGCCCGGGGAAGGCATGGTGTTTTCAGGAACAGCGGCAGCACTGCCGGGAATCCTCCGGTCCCTGTTTATACCGGCGGCTACCTTTGGTATCTTTCTGGTATTCCTCCTTAACATCAATATGAAGAAGGGACATTTCCTTGCGTTTATATTCACCTTTTCCATTTCATTTCTGGTGTTTGTGTTCGGATTTCCCTATGTAGATGCCCTTCCGAAAACCGGTGATGATGCAGAACCCGGGATAGTGCTCCTGGAAGAGCAATTCAATCAACTGGAGGATGCGTATGTATATCCCGGGGATGTAGCCGGCGAATACATACGGGGTATTCTCCTGATCGATACCGTATCTCCCCGCTTCTCCCTTTCCCCGGGGGGGATACTGGACAGGGAGGACCAATCGGTGTATGTAGAACAGAAAAAAAAGGTGTACAGCGTTTCCTCACGAAACCCCGTTTTTTCTCCACTGTTCAAGACGCCGGGATTCCTGGCAGACTTTATCGATGATATTGCTTATTTTCAGAGAAGTATCAGCAGTGTTCTCTCCGGGTCCAGGGGGAAGTTCCTGTTTCTCT
>JAJSAL010000137.1 GCA_024274705.1 Spirochaetota bacterium | reverse complement strand
GGATTTTTGATGAAGGCCGTCGATGTTCTGGGTAATAATCCATTTCAGAAAATCGAGCTTGTAAAGCTCTGTAAGGGCTCTATGACCGGGATTCGGTTCTGCCTTACTGAACTGCGGATAGAGTTCGATTTTTCTGCGCCAGTATTCTGCCCGGGCATCACGGCTTGAGAGGAATTCGTTTAGTTCTACCGGCTGATAACGCTTCCAGATTCCTATAGGGCCCCGAAAATCGGGAATACCGCTTTCTGTACTTATCCCAGCTCCGGTGAACACTAGCAGGTTATCCGAAGCCTGTACCCTCTGACTAAGTTTTCTTGTCTGGTCCTGCAATGTAACTGAAGGTTCCATAATCCGTTTCTCTTCCTAATCATAGTCTAAGGATGCTCTATCTTCAATAGATATTCGATAGGAAAGTATTGACAATTTTCAGGAACATCGTTTATGATTTGCGTGCGTGGTCAGGCCGCTTTGCCAGTTGACCGAGGAAGGTGCCATGTTCCAACAAGTTCAGCCGCAAAAGTATTATATGCAGATCGCCAAACAAATCCGGGATTCGATACGGGACGGGAGCCTGAAGATAGGCGAAAAGCTTCCACCGGAACGAACCCTGGCTCTACAGTTCGGCGCATCCAGGGCAAGTATTCGGGAAGCCTTGAGTGCTTTGGAGATGCTGGGACTCATTGACTGCAAAAGCGGACAGGGAAATTTCATCAAAGCAGACGGTTCGGAAGGTACGATAGACGGTGAACTTCTCAAAGCTTTGCTGATGGGTCATGAACCATTTGAAATTTTCGAAGCACGTCTGGAACTGGAGCCCCCTTTGGCTGCCCTGGCTGCGGAACGGGCATCCCGGGAAGAGAAAGAGATTGTTCGCCGGCAGGTTGAAATTCTGGATGCCCTGACGTTAAAAATAAAAGCAGGAGAACCGGGCAATATCGAAAAATACATGGAAGAGGACAGGAAATTTCACCTTGAGATAGGAAGAGCGTCCCATAATAACGTACTTTTTACCGTTTTCTCCGGAGTAAACCTGATGATGAAGGAGACTCACTGGAAAGTTCTGAAAACCAAGGGTATACGCCGGTAAGGGAGCCTGGACAAGTACGCAGAAGAGCACCATTCAATATTGGATGCCATATGTGACGGCCGGGGGGAGGACGCACGCAAAGAGATGCGTGAACACATCGGGGTACTCAAAGACGATCTTTTTTGATATGCAGGAACGTTGTATTTTAAATGTTTTCATAAACATATTTCGTTACGATGGGGGATGGAATGAATTTCAGAGTCGGTGTTGATACTGGCGGCACCTTTACAGACTGTGTTGTGATAGATGATAAAGGCGGTATTCATACCTTTAAAGAGCTTTCGACACCAAAGGATCCCTCCATCGGCCTGTATAACGTCATCAGGAAAGCAGCGGATTTTTTCAACAAAGAGCTGTCCTCGTTCTTACAGGATCTGGATTTTTTCGCTCACGGCACAACGGTTGCAACGAATACACTCCTGACACATACCGGTGCAGTTACCGGATTAATCCTGACCGAAGGTTTTCGGGATACTATCGAGATGCGCAGGGCCCATAAGACAAATATCTGGGACCTCTACCTGCCGGTTCCGGAGCCCCTGGTACCGCGGTACTTACGCCTGGGAGCAAAAGAACGGATCGATTTTCAAGGCAACATCATCACGCCCCTGGATGAAGAGAGCGTCCGGAATATTTGCAGGGTGTTTAAATACGAAGGGGTCCAGGCCGTTGCGGTAAGTACGTTGTTTTCATTTCGGAGCAGCACTCACGAAAACAGGATACGGGAGATTTGTGAAGAAGAATTACCGGGAACATTTATTTCCGTTTCCTCGGAAGTGCTGCCGCAGATAAGGGAGTACGAACGTTCATCCACAACCGTGGCAAATGCCTATGTCGGACCGAAACTGACGGTGTATCTGTCAACCCTGGAGAGAAAGCTTAAAAATGACGGGCTGATCAGGGCATTCTATGTAACTGCCTCCAATGGTGGCGTCATGACAGCGGATACTGCCATTCGTCATGCATCGGCTACTCTGCTCTCCGGACCTGCTGCCGGCGCAGTCGGCGCAATGTATTTTTCCGATCTTCTGGACCGGAAAAACCTCATCCTCATGGATATGGGGGGGACTTCTTTCGATGTGACCCTGATCGGAAATGGAAAAGTAACCCTTTCGACGGAAGGGGAAATTGCAGGGTACCGGGTAGCGAAACCAATGATAGACATCAACACCGTCGGTGCCGGCGGCGGCTCCATTGCGTGGATGGACAGCGGTGGAATGCTCAAAGTGGGACCTGCGTCGGCAGGATCGGACCCGGGACCGGTATGTTACGATCTGGGTGGTATGAAGCCCACGGTAACCGATGCGAACCTTATCTTAGGGTATCTGAACAAGGACTTTTTCCTGGGGGGCGAGATGAAGGTAAACCAGGGCCTCGCGGAGGACATCCTGTCCCGGGAGATTGCGAAACCCCTTGGTATGGAACTGGAAAAGGCAGCATACGGCATTTTCAGTATCATAAACCAGAATATGGCGGACGCAACAAAAGTAGTTTCCGTGCAGAGGGGGCACGATCCGAGGGAGTATGCCCTGGTGAGCGCAGGGGGGGCCTGTTCCATCCATGCGTGTAAAATTGCCGAGGAAGTAGGGTGCCGCACTGTCATCGTCCCTAAAGCGGCTTCTGTATTCTGCGCCCTGGGTATGCTGGAATCGGATATCCGCCTGGACCATGTCAAAACGTTCAACGCATCCATTCCCGGGGTTGATCTCGGGGATTTCAACCGGGTTATCGACGAAGTAGAAAAACAAGCCCTGGCGGAATTGCTGCAGGAAGGTGTGGAACGGGAGCGTGCTTCTCTCCTGCGGTTTCTCGACGTACGTTATGCGGGACAGCATCATGAGGTGACTGTGGAAATTCCCCACGACTGCAGGATAGGAGAAGCTCATATCCTGGAAATAGCGGAGACCTTTCACCAGGCCCATGAAAGGCTCTACACTTATGCTACTCCGGAGAATCCAATCGAAATAATGAACCTCCGGGTAACAGCTGTCGGTTCTGTCGATAAATCCGGGTTAGGCCGTCAGGCAGAACGGTCCGGCGGACAAGACCTGGCCCGTAAGGGAACACGTCAGGTGTATTTTGAAAACCTGAAAGGGAATGCAGGCTATTTCGAAATTCCTGTGTATGACCGGGAGAAACTGAAGCCCGGAGACAGCATCTCCGGTCCGGCAGTCATCGAGGAGCGTATTACAACGGTTATTGTTCACCCGGGATGGAAGATGCGGGTTGATGGATATGAAAACATCATCATGGAGGCAGCCGAATGAGCGAACATCCGGTACGGAAGAAAGAATTCGAAGGGGTGAAAGACCCAATTACCCTGTCGGTAATCTACAATCGCCTCCTTACTATCAACCAGGAAATGGGCATAACCATGATCAACACATCGATTTCACCTATTTTTGCGGAAGTACACGATTTTTCCTGCGCCATCTGCGACTGGGACAACCGGATCGTTGCACAAATCGATGGTGTGCCTTCTCACACTGCTTCCGCCATGGAAGCGGTAAAAGCGATTTCCCGTGATTTTACGGAGGATATCCTCGATGGAGACGTTTTTGTCTTGAATGACCCCTATCTTGGAGGCACTCATCTCCAGGATGTTACTATTATGAAGCCCGTGTTCTACGATAACGCTCTTCAATTCGTAGCGATAAACCGTGCCCACCATGGGGACGTGGGCGGTATGGAACCCGGTTCATATGTGCCCCAGGCTACCGAACTCTTTCACGAAGGAATACGTATCCCGCCGCTCCGGATATACCGGAACAATGAACCCATCATGGATGTGGTAAACATGATACGGATCAATACCCGGATGCCCGACGATCTCTGGGTGGATATGAAAGCCCAGGTTGCTTCCTGCAGGGTGGCGGAAAAACGGATCAAGGAACTCCTGGACAAGTACGGGACCGCTAAAACCAGGGAAACAATAGAGGACATCCACCGTTACGCAGAGCACCGGATGCGTCTGGAGATCGAAAAACTGAAAGACGGCACCTATGAAGGGGAAACATTTCTCGATTCCGACGGATTCACCGATGATCCTATCCGGATTAAAGTGGCCATTACGATTAAAGACGATGAAGCGTTTGTCGATTTTGCAGGATCCGCCGGCCAGGTAACCGGGTTTGTCAATTCCCCTATCGCAAACACTGCCACCTGCGTGTATGTTTCCTTCCTGACAACGGTTACAACGCCGGACATACCCCATAACGAGGGGGTATACCGTCCGATCCATATTGCTGCTCCCGAAGGATCCCTAGTTAACCCTAAGTTTCCCGCCCCGGTGGCATCGTGTACTCTGGATACCGCCTGTGCAATCCTGGAGGCTTGTTGGATAGCGCTGTCCAAAGTTCTTCCCGAACGGGTCCCTGCAGGGTGGAACAGGTGGAACGGTCCTGCCATAACCGGTATAGACCCGAGGAACGGCGGGTTCTACGTGATGTTCGGGTTCAACGGGTTTGGCGGAGCGGGAGGACAGCCCGGTATGGACGGCCGTCATTATATAGGGGACGGTATCGATTTAGGCGGGCTCATTGCCCCGAATATAGAAACCAATGAGGCGGATTACCCTCACATCACCGAATTCAACGAGTTTACCACCGACTCCTGCGGTGCAGGAAAATTCCGTGGGGGATGCGGCACAAAATACCGGATTACCATGTACGACGAAAATCCTAACTTGGTGATGTTCGGCGACGGGAAGAAGTTTCCACCTTACGGTCTGTACGGTGGAGAACCCGGTTCATGCAACATAGCCTTTATCAACGAAGGAAAAGAGGGGGAACGGGAGCTGAAAGCGAAAGAATCGGTTCCCCTTAAAAAGGGAGATTCCTACACCACTTATCCTTCCGGCGGTGGCGGGTGGGGCGATCCGAAAGAGAGGGATCCGGAATTGGTACGTCTGGATGTAAAAAACGGTATCGTGTCCATGGAACGGGCAAAAAAAGTATACCGGGTAGTACTATCGGAAGGGGATTTTACGATTGATGCGGAAGCAACTCAAGAACTACGACAACATAAGGGAGTGAATCGTAATGACTGATATAAAGAAGATCGCAGTGTTAGGCGCAGGAAGCGGCGGGTTCATGTGTGCAGCGGATATGGGAAATATGGGGTACGAAGTGGCTCTCTTTTCCCGGAACCTGGACAAGGTAAAGGGGGTACAGGAAAAAGGGGGGATCCAGGTGCTGGATATCGATTCTAAACCCACCGGTATCTTCGGAAAAGTGGCCCTTGCAACTAACGACATCGGTGAAGCTGTCCGGAATGCCCAGGTGATTCTCAACCCGATTCCCTTTTTCGTGTGCGAAGAATATGCCAGGCTTACCGCTCCTCATCTGGAAGAAGGACAGGTGGTCATCTACCTGGGAAAGGGGGGAGCCTCTCTTACCTGGGCAAAAGTGCTCAAGGAGATGGGTATTGGAACAAGAGTATACCTGGCGGACTGCAATACCCTTCCCTACGGCACTTCCAGAATAGGGGATTACCAGGTTCGCCTTGAAAACCGTACTCAGAATCTCCTTGCAGCAACGTTTCCCGGGAAAGATATCGAATATGCCGGCAGCGTGATAGAGACGGTGTTCCCTGAGAGTAACGGCTATACAATTCGGCGCGGGCAGAATGCCATCGACTCGATCCTGGTGGATTATAACGCTATTACCCATACGCCCCCTATGATCTGCAACGCGGGACGGATAGAAAGCGGAGACCCGGATTTTCACCTGTTCGGAAAGAAGGAAAACACACCCGGTGTCGTAAGGCTTATCGAACTGATAGACAGGGAACGGATGGCTGTGGGTGAAAAGCTTGGGTTGGAGCAGCACACCCTGGAGGAAGAAATCCTGATGGTGAAATGGAACCCGAACGGGGAAGATTACGTTCTTCCCCTGTACGATGCAATTCACACTCCTTACCTGGAAGTGTGTGAAGGTCCCTTCAAGCTGGATACACGCCATCTTACCGAGGACATTCCCTATGGGCTGGTAACCTATTCTTCCCTGGGCAGGCTGTTAGGGGTTCCGACCCCGGTATCGGATGCCGTTATTACCATTGCCGAAGGGCTCCTGGACAGGGATTTCCGGAGTATCGGAAGGACCATCGAGACCATGGGTCTCGATCCCGGGTGGTCTGTAGCACAGGTGAAACAGTACCTGAAAGAGGGTTCAGTTAATTGAGACTGGACATACATATATAACGCTATTATCAGCAATAAAGGGGTAGATGCACATGGAAGATTTAAAAGGACGTTCCGTTACAGGAATCACGGATCTGACGAAAGAAGAAATTGAAATGATCCTGGATGTTTCCAGGCAGCTCAAGTTGGAACTGAAAACAGGACGCCCTCACCGTATACTAGAGGGGAAAAGTCTTGCCGGAATTTTCGAAACGCCGTCTACACGTACGAGTATCTCCTTCGAGACCGCCATGACCCAGATGGGGGGCCATATGCTCTGGCTGGATCAGAACAGACTGTGGGTGGGTGAAGCTGCAGAAGAAGACTGGCATGACACGATAAAAACCATCGACAGGTATGCCGACGGTATCGCTTACCGCGCAATCCGCCGGGACAGGCTGGAAAGTGCCGCGGAGTTCGCAACGATTCCGGTACTCAACGCCTCCTGTCCGGTTGAACATCCATGTCAGGCCCTTGCAGATGCCCTTACGATGATCGAGAAGAAGGGTCCGATAAGGAAAGCGAAAGTTGCGTTTCTCTGGGGATACAGAACGGCCAATCCCCCGGCAGGTCTTACCAATTCCACCATGCTCATGGCGGGGAAACTCGGGTTCGACATGGTCATTGCCTGCCCCGAAGGATTCGAGCCTGACGGATCGATTATGAAAATGGCCCGGGAAGAAGCTGCCCTTTCCGGGGGAACTGTCAGCATTGTGCGTTCCTATGATGATGCTGTAAAAGATGCGGATTTTATCAACGTGTATTCCTGGGTATCACCCGAGGTGTTTGCCCGGGGACTGGAAACCCATTTCCAGGGCGATCCTGAGTTCATCGAGATGAAGACCAAGCTGAAGGATACCTGGTGCGTGGATATGAATGTGGTAAGCAAGGCAGGGAAAGATGTGCAGGTGATGCACTGTATGCCTATTTCCAGGAACACCGAGGTCACCGACGAGGTGCTCAACTCTGACAAGTCGATTATTTTCGATGAAGCGGAGAACAGGCTCCACACGGAAAAGGCATTGCTGGCTCTGACTATGGGAGGTTACAGGTAACCGTGGATAAGAAAATACGGATTGTCCATTACATCAACCAGTTCTTCGCCGGTATAGGCGGAGAAGAGAAGGGGGGTGTCCCCCTGGATCATGGGGATGGACCGAAAGGGCCAGGTACAGGACTTATGCAGTTTCTGGGTGACCATGCGGAAATCGTCCTTACTATCTGGTGTGGAGACAATACCATCAACCAGAGGCAGGAGGAGATCCTCGAGGGTATCGGGTCCCTGATCCGGGAAGCACATCCGGACCTTGTGGTCACCGGCCCAGCCTTCAATGCAGGACGTTACGGCCTGGCCTGCGGCATGGTGGCAAAGCTCTGCACTGAAACACTGCATATTCCCGTTCTGGCAGGAATGTATCCCGAGAACCCGGCTGTGGACATCTATAAACAGTATGCTTATATCGTTCCTACAGGGGAAACAGCTGCAGGAATGCGGAAGGCTCTTCCAAAAATGGCGGAACTGGCTTTGAAGCTGGGAAGAGAGGGCCGTCTTGGTCCTGCACATACGGAAGGATATATCCCCAGGGGTTACCGGTGGAATGAATTCGTGGATAAAACAGCCGCCCGGAGAGCCGTGGACATGCTGTTCGACAGGATACATGGGAAGGACCCCGTAACCGAGGTTCCCCTTCGCAGTTTCGAACAGGTTTCCCCGGCGGAACCCCTTGCAGACTTGAAATCCGCCACCATTGCCATCGTAACAGGAGGCGGAATGGTTCCGAAAGGGAATCCGGACAAATTGAAACAGGCATTTTCCGACTCTTTCGGCGTGTATTCCATAGAGGGACTTGACGAACTTCCCTCAGGGGATTTCAAGGGTATCCATGGGGGGTACGATTCCACATGGGTGGATGAAGATCCGGATCGTTTGGTTCCTGTGGACGTCCTCCGGGTCCTTGAAAAAGAAGGAAGGTTCGGCAAACTGCTGGAAGAATACTACGTTCTATGCGGTATAGGCACGAACGTTGCGGCAAGTAAAAAGCTGGGAGCGGAGATAGCCGGGGAACTGATGAACAAGGAAGTTTCCGCGGCAATCTTCACCTCCACATGAGGAACCTGTACCCGTTGCGTGTCAACGATGCAGAAAGAAGCTGAAAGGATTGGTATATCCTCAGCCCTTATTACGGCAATACCATCTGTTGCAAAGTCCGTTGGTGTGAGCAGGATTATTACAGGCGGGGGGATACCATATCCTGCAGGGGACCCGGCACTTCCCAGGGAAAGGGAAGTGGAGTTCCGCCGCAGGCTGGTGGAGCAGGCGTTCGAAGCGATTGTATCGCCGGTTGAAGAACCTACGGTATTCAATGTAACAATTGCCTGAAGGATGATGCTATGAAACTCGAGCGAGGATATTTCACGGTTAAGGACGTACAATTCGGGGATGTCACATCTTTGGAAAATGGCGTTCTTACCATACATAAAGATGAACTGGAATCATATCTCCTTTCGGAAGACGAAAATAAGAACCTTTCGTCTTTATCCCTGGAGATTGTCAAGCCTGGAGAGAATGCACGGATCGTTCACGTTCTGGACACGGTACAGGTGGGGATAAAGGTTGATGGTGAAGGGGAATTCATGCCTGGTCACATGTGTGATCCTGTGATCGTAGGCAGCGGAAGGACCCACCTGATTACCAACCTGGCGGTCATGGAGTGCGCTGAACTCCCCTGGGCGGGGAAATCGTCCCTCTTGTATGCCCGTGATGCCATTGTTGATATGACCGGGCCTGCTGCAGGATACTCTCCGTTTTCCGGGACCTTCAACCTGGTCTTGAGGATGGAAGTGATCGAAGGTTCTTCCGACGTGGAATACGACAATTCGGTACGGAATGCGGGGATACGCTGCGCCCGTTACCTGGCACGGCTGATCAAGGATATGAGTCCTGAAGAACTCGAAGTGTTCGATTTCGACATAGAGGTAGACCCGGACCTCCCGAAGATAGCCTATGTTACCCAGTGTCAGAACCAGGGTACCTATTCCAATACGTTTCTGTACGGTCACGAAGTGAGTAACATCGTACCGATCCGTATCCACCCGGCGGAGATCATGGATGGATGTATCGTAAGCGGCAATTATGTATGGCCCTGCTTCAAGATCCCGTCTTTTATTCAGGCCAATCTTCCGGTGGTGATGGAACTATCAAGGGGCCATGGAAAAACCCATAATTTCGTGGGCGTCGTATTCGACCGGGGTCATAATAATTCCCATTTTCTCAAGGCCAGGATTGCCAATCTCGCGGCAAACCAGGTACGCCTTATGAATGCAGAGGGCGTAGTAATCTCCTGGGAAGGAGGAGGGAATGCGGCGACTGATGCTATGCTTACGGTGCAGACCTGTGAACGCTGGGGTATCAAAGCTGTACCTTTCACATTTGAGTTCGGCGGGCCGGACGGTACTGAAGGGGTGCTCCTGGTAGACGATGTTCCTGAAGCCCGGTATGTAATCTCCACCGGATCTATCGAAAAACCGACCACTATCCCTCAGGTGGAACGTGTTGCAGGCGGGGATTGTTTGCGGTTGCGTAAAGAGACGGGAGGGGACCCGGAACCGGCGGAACTGGAACGTACGCTGGATGTCATTACTCCTTTCTACTGCGGTGCAAACCAGAGCGGCATAAGCAGGCTTGCGGGAGTAGCGTATTGAGTAAGGAACTCTACGATATCATCATCATCGGCGGGGGAACAGCAGGCCTTACAGCCGGCATCTATGCATCCAGGTCGCGCAGGAAAACACTGGTGGTTGACAGGAAACGGCCGGGAGGCCAGGCGGCAACTACGGAACGCATGGAGAACTATCCCGGGTTTCCCGGCGGTATAAGCGGACGGAAGCTTATGGACCTGTTTCGAGACCAGGCAGTGAATATGGGTTGCACCATTGAAAAAGGGGAGGTCCTGGAGGTCCGGGAAGGGAACAACGTCTTTGAGGTGGTTACGAAAAAGGGTGAAGCCTATAACACCAGGATGCTCATCCTTGCCCCTGGATGTGTACCCCGTAAGCTGGGAATACCGGGGGAGGAAACCTTTTCCGGACGGGGAGTTTCGTTTTGCGCTACATGCGACGCCGAGCTGTACGAGGAAGCGAAGGTAGTGGTCATCGGAAGCGGGGATACCGCGGTGGAAGAGGCGGTGTATCTTTCCCGGTACGCTGAAGAAGTGGTGATGATCGTCGTACACGATGAAGGGGTGCTGGACTGTAACAGGACCATTGCCGGAGAAGCCCTGGACAACCCGAAACTCTCCTGGCGGTGGAACCGCTCCATCGTTTCCATTGATGGTGATGATCTGGTCAGGGGAGTAACCGTTAAAAACCTTGCAACCGGTACTATGGAACAAGTGGAATGTGAAGGGGTTTTCATGTTTGTGGGTACCCTGCCCCAGACTTCCTTCCTCGAGGGTTTTATCGGGTTACACGGCGGTTTTATCGAAGTGAACGAAAGGATGGAAACCGGAAGGGTTAACGTGTACGCTGCGGGAGATGCAACCAGGACCGTACTGCGCCAGGTGGTAACAGCCGCCTCAGACGGGGCAAAAGCGGCATTTTATGCGGACAAGGCTCTCTCGGAAAAAGAGGAGCTGGAAAAAGCACTTAAACACGCAGGGGGCGAGTATTACCTCTATTTTTACACCCCTCCGGTGCAGGAAAGCCTGGACCTGTTTCCGGTCATTGAGAAAAGGGCTGGTAATGCAGGTGTTCCTCTGGTCAAACTGGATACCTGCCGGTTCCGGGAAGCAGCCCGGAGGTATGGTGTATCATCAGTACCGAAACTTTTGCATATTCGGGGAAACGAACCTGTACGGGAAATTAATTTGTGATGCTGTGAACGTTGGATGATTTGTTACGATCATCCTATACATTATACAACAAGGAGGTGAGGCGATGCTGGAAGGCAAAAAGATCATTATTCTCGGCGACCGTGACGGAATACCCGGCGGCGCAATCGAGAAATGCCTGGAAAACATAGACGTTGAAATTGTGTTTTCCACCACAGAGTGTTTTGTTTGAACATCTGCTGGTGCAATGGACCTGGAAAACCAGAAACGGGTTAAAAGTCTTGTCGAAAAGTACGGAAAAGAAAATATTGTGGTACTTTTAGGCGGTGCTGATAGTGAAGCAAGCGGACTGATTGCTGAAACCGTGATAAACGGAGACCCGGCTTTTGCAGGTATATTGACAGGAGTCCAGTTGGGACTCCCGGCATATCATGTTCTTGAACCTGAAATTCGAAGTGAAATCGATCCTGCTGTTTTCGAGGAAAACCTGGCCATGATGGAGATGGTCCTCGAAGTCGATGACATCGTGGAAGAGGTATCTTCCATTCGGAGGCAGTTTTTATCGATGTGACGGCAAAGATCAGCTGTCACCTGAGGCAGCTGTGAGGTTACGGGAAAACAATGAAAGAGTTGAACAAGGATAATTACGATAGCGAAGTGATCGAACACGGTGATGTATACCTGGTCGATTTCTGGAGCGAAACCTGCGAAGATTGCATGGAGATCATGCCGGAAATCGAAAAACTGGAAAAGGAGTATTCCCACCGTATCAGTTTTGGGAAGGTCAACATCAAGGGAAACCGCCGCCTGGCGATACGGGAGAAAGTGCTCGGTCTTCCGGCAATAGTGATCTATAAAAACGGCACCCAGGCAGCTTCGTTCTCAAAAGAAATCGATCCTTCGGAAGTACGTTCAAAGCTGGAGGAAATTCTTGTCACGTGATGAATCGAAAGGGGGCGGGAATGAGGGTTTTCCTGTTCTCACCTCCTGTTCATACAACTTGTTTCACGCTCCCTTTTTCACCCTCCGGTATGGAACGACTGCAGAAGCAGAAAGGATGACCAGGGGGGATTCGGAATTTATAAAAGAGATGGAGGGTGCATTACGGTCCTACCGGGATGTGGCTTCATATCCGCCGAATCTTGCGTTCATCGGGACAATCGATCCCAGGATACTCCCGGACAGACCCTGGAGCGTTGTTGCCGGTGAGTCATATGACGATTCTGGGGGCAAAGGGGAAAAGGTTGTAACCGGACCATTTGGTGATATCCTGGATGAATCGATCCTGTATGGATGTATCAAGATTTCCGATGTATTCGACCTGGTAAGTCTGGAAAACGAATTTTCCCGGCAGGTGAAAAAGGACTTGATGTCCATGAAAGTGTTCAAGGATGCAGACCTGTCATGTTTCGATAAGGCCCGGGAAAGGGGGGAGATCCGGAAAAGTATCGATGATGGGGCTCTCCCGCTCTCTTTACATGGCAACCTGGTGGGATGCATACAAAGCGCACACCCGAATGACCGTAACCTGGACGCACATACAATTCTTGAAAACCTGGCGAGTAAGGCTACAGGGGTATACGCACTGCGCACCCTCCTCTCCCTTTCAGGTACGGACCCGGAATCCATCGATTACATCATCGAAACTTCCGAAGAAGCCTGCGGAGACATGAATCAGCGGGGAGGGGGCAATTTCGCTAAAGCGATAGGCGAGTCGGCTGGGTGTACCCGGGCTACCGGAAGCGACACCCGTTCCTTCTGCGCGGGTCCGGTACACGGGCTGGTTCAGGCAGCTTCACTGGTAAAGGCCGGAACCTTCTCCCGGGTCGTTGTCGTTGCCGGAGGAACAACAGCGAAGCTCGGCATGAACTGCAGAAAGCATATGAAAAAGGGACTGCCCGTTCTGGAAGACTGTATGGGTTCCTTTGCCCTGCTGGTGGAAAAAAACAACGGGAAGGGGATCTCCCTGCGCACAGACGCGGTAGGTACCCACAAAATCGGTTCCGGTGCATCACCACAGGCGGTAGTAAACGACCTGGTGGTGGATCCTGTATACCGTGCGGGTTTTACCCTGAAGGATATCGATTATTATGCGCCGGAACTGCATAATCCCGAAATAACGGAGAATGCCGGAGCCGGTAATGTTACTGAAGCGAATCTCAAAATGATAGCGGCTATGGCGGTAATGAAAAAAGAGATCGAAAGGGACCAGATACCCGGGTTTATCAGGGACCACGGATCCACCGGATGGGCCCCTACCCAGGGGCATGTTCCTTCCGGGATACCCGCCCTTGGGTGGCTGAATATATGGATCCCCCGGGGAGAGATGTCCAGGGGTCTGGTTATCGGCAAGGGGAGCCTCTTTTTGGGCAGAATGACCAACCTGTTCGATGGTATTTCCATTCTTGTGGAACAGTCGGCGGAGCATGGTACACCGGGGCCCGTTAAAGCAAAGACCGTTATCGGCATAACCCTGCCGGGTTCTGAAAGCGGAGAGGAAGAACTCAAAACCGGTGCCGTTATGGCGATGGATATGGACCGGGACCTGGAAGTGCAGTTGATCGGTACCGGTTCCGGTGACCCGGAGAAAGCTCGCAGAGATATGGAGGAGAGGCTGTCTCAGGGAGTTTTACACGGTGCGGTCACGTTTCATTACCCCTTTCCTATAGGTGTTACAACCGTGGGACACAGGAAGGCCGGTTATTCCGGGAAAGACCTTTTTATCTCTTCTACGACGGGAACTTCCAGTACTTCCAGGGTGGAAGCCCTGGTGCTCAACGGAATCTACGGCCAGGCGGCAGCACGTGCGTACGGGCTAATCGATCCGGTGGTTGGTTTCCTTAACCTGGATGGGGCTGCGATTGCCCGGAAAACCTTTTCACGGCTTATCGATAATGGGTATCAATGCAGGCTGGGTGTCTCCGCCCGGGGAGATATTCTTCTCCGGGGCAATGATGTGCTGGGCGGTACCGTGGATGTCCTGGTGTGCGATTCCCTTACAGGAAATGTGATAACGAAACTGTTAGGCAGTTATGAGAACCACGGCGCAGTGGAGACCAGCGGTTCAGGGTACGGGCCCGGTATCGGGGAAGTGGAACGGCTGGTGGTTATTATATCAAGGGCAACCGCTGCTCCCGTAGTCCGGGATGCCCTCCTTTTCACCGCACGGCTAGCCCGTTCCGGCCTGCTCTCCATCTACAAACGGGAAATAACGGCGGCTAAGGAAGCGGGCCTGGAAAACCTTCTGCTGGAGATCCGCCGTCAAGGTACGGCACATGGACAGATGAACACCGGTGAAGGATTAGATTCAAACGGGGGGAACTCGGAAGCCTCACCGGTAAAACACCCATCCCGAAAGGTGGTGGATAGGGAAATCGGGGGGATCGATGTCCTTTTAATAGAGGATGCTGTAGCCCTTCTCATGGGGAAGGGCTTGTTCTGTGAACCCGGCATGGGGTGCACCGGCCCGGTAGTCATGGTCGCCGGTGAAGACCGGGAAAAAGCGGAGGCTGTGCTGAAAGATGCGAACCTTCTGTGAGGTGATTCAATGGGTGTAAGCTTCGATTTCGATTTTGAGACATGTACAGAGTGCCAGCGGTGCATGATCGAATGCAGCCGGGTGAAAACCGGTACTGTCGGGATGCAGGATGCCCGTATCCTGATCATACGGGAGTGGCCGAACCTGCCGGAAATCCGCATGTGCAGGTTCGATGACTGTCCGGGTAAGCCCTGCATAGAAAGTTGTCCCGTCGAAGCGATAACAATTACCGAAGGTATAGTAAGGATAGACAGGAATGTATGCACAGGGTGCCGGGCCTGTACAGAAGTGTGTCCATGGGGTGCAATTTGGATGGACAGGGATGACCTGGCTGTTAAGTGTGATTTCTGTGACGGTGATCCTGCATGTGTAAAAGAATGTGCCACCAAGGCGATATCCAGGGGGGGGAACAGATGACGTCCAGCATGTATGACAGGATGTTGAGAATCAACTGCGAAACGAAAGAATCGTCTCTCTATCCCCTTCCGGAGGATACACGGATGTACATCGGCGGTATGGGATACGGTACAAAAATACTGGTAGACGAAGTGGAACCTGAAACGGATCCACTTTCTCCATCCAATAAGATCGTCCTTACCGTGGGTCCTCTTACCGGAACATCCGCTCCCATGCATCCCCAGAGCTGTATCGTTACTAAATCTCCTCTCACCGGTACTATCCTTAATTGTTATGCCGGCGGGTTTCTGGGCGCGGAAATCAAATTCTGCGGCATTGACGGTATTATCCTTGAAGAATGTTCGAAAGAGTGGTCGATTGTCCTGATAGAAAACGACAAAGTTACTTTTCATGATGCCTCACCCGTTGTGGGGAAAAGCACCGGAGAAACCGAGAACTACATGAAGCATCTCTTCGGAGGGTCTGTGAGAACCCTTTCAATCGGAGGGGCTGGTGAACGCCTGGTGTCCATGGCTTCCATTTTTTCGGAGACAAGGACCTTCGGGCGGGGAGGCGCAGGTGCTGTACTCGGCTCAAAGAAAATTAAGGGTATCGCCTTCAGAGGGTCCCTCCCTGTGGACGTGGCTCACCGTGAACTGTTTCAGCAGCTTGCGGCCCGGAACATGGATGTTATTAAAAAAGCGTGCGAAGAAGAGTTCAATCTGGTGGGTATGTTCTCCCGGGTAGGTACCGGTTCCGGTGTCGGCCTTATCAACAGCAGGGGGGCACTGGCAACAAAAAATCATACCTACGGCAGTTTTGAAGAAGGAACGAAGATCGACGGGTACGCCTATGCCGACCGGTTTTATACCAGGCCCATTGCCTGTTACGGCTGTCCCGTCCACTGCGGCATGCTTCATAAGTATAAAACGAAAGACGGCAGGGATTCCTGGCTTAGAGGTCCGGAATACGAAACCATGTTCTCCCTGGGCTCAGATGTGATGAACAATGACCCTGTTGTTCTGGCAGAGGCGAACCAGCTATGCGAAGACTTCGGCATGGATACCCTGACCACGGGAGTCACCATAGCCTGGGCTCTGGAAATGGCGGAAACCGGGGTTCTCTCGGAACCGGGACTGCCTCTTCAATTCGGACACAGCGATTCCATACTGGGACTACTCGCTAAAATCGGCAAACGTGAAGGTATAGGGAACTTCCTCGCCATGGGACCGAAAAAAGCTGCTGAGGCGATAGGGAAAGGCGGTCAGGGCCGGGTAATGCAGGTAAAGAATTCCGGATTCGCAGCATGGATGCCCCGGAGGATGAAAGGCACGGCCTTAGCTTTTGCCACTTCCAACAGAGGAGCATGCCACAAGAGAGCCCCCATCGGCGCGGAAATAACCGGACAGGTGGATATGGATACCATAGAGGGTAAAGCAGGTATGGTTAAAGGGATCCAGGATATGGTGAATGCCATATTTACCCTGGTCTCCTGCAGGTTCCACGAGTTCGTTACAGATCATGAAACGTATCCCCGGTATGTTTATGCCGCTACAGGTCGGGACCTGGATCTCGAATCGTTTAAAGCTACAGGCGAGAGGATCTGGAATCTGGAAAGGATATTCAATACTGCAGCGGGCTTCAGGAGAAGCGACGACTGCCTTCCGGAAAAGTGTTATGAACCGATAAAAGGTGAAAATTCAGAACAGGCTGTCATGGGAAGAGAACAGTTCGAAACGATGCTGGACGAGTATTATGCTCTTCGGGGATGGTCGGAGGACGGAGTCCCGGAGCTGCCTGTTCTGAAGAGGCTGGGGATTGCCGGATACGGGAGGCTTCTGCCGTGACCGTACGGTTCCAGTTGACAGCAGCACTGAAGGAACGGGCAGGAACCGGGAACCTGGAAGTGGATGTGAAGCCAGGGGGCGGGGACCAGCAGGAAGTTCCCTTGCTGGACGCATTAAAGGCACTTGACGGCTGCATGAAGGGCCGGGGATCGCCTGTCGTAAAGGATGGAATGGTGAAAAAAGAAATTCTGGTATTCATTAAAAAGCCGGAGGGCGGGCAGGAACGTATTTCCGATCCCTGTTCAAGAAAACTCAAGGCCGGTGAAAGTGTCCTTGTTTCATCGGCTATGGATGGCGGGTAATAGCATGATGTATAAATTCCCCGGATCACTTAAAGAGGTTATGGACGATTTGGATGAGGCAGGTGATGCGAAAATCATTGCCGGAGGAACAGACCTCTTGATACAACTTGCGGACGGCACCCAGAAGCCGGATGCACTCCTGGATATTACCCGGATCGATGAATTGAAAGGAATACAGCTGAAAGAAGATGGACTGACCATCGGTTCTACAACAACCGTGGCGGAGTTGTGCCGAAGAAACGGTATTCCCAGGTGTCTGCTCCAGGGAGCGGAATCGATCGGTTCCCCCCAGGTACGGAACCTGGCGACCATCGGCGGTAACATCTGTAACGCTTCGCCCTGCGGCGATACCCTGGCACCTCTTTTGGTATTAGGAGCCATCTTTATCATCGTATCCGGAGGCGGTACCCGGGAAATAGCTGCAGAGAACTTTTTTAAAGGACCGAAAGCGACAATTCTTGAAGAGATGGAGATACTCAAAGAGATCCGGATTCCTAAGGAGAATCTTCAGGGAACGTCATCTTTCCGAATGATCGGGAAAAGGAAAGGACAGGTGATTTCCCAGGTGAACACCGCGGTATGGATGATTATCGAAGATGAGACCGTACAGGACGTACGGATCTCATTAGGCTCAGTAGCCCCTGTTCCGGTACGTGCTTTCTCTGCTGAGAAGGTGATAAGGGGCAATCCCGTGACAGAAGAGAATATAAAAGAGGCGCAACGGGCTCTTAAAGGGGATATCAGCCCTATCACTGACGTGAGGGCCAGTATGAACTACCGTTTGACGGCTTCTGAAGCACTGCTGTCGGATGTTCTTACCGAAGCATGGAACGCCCCGGGGGGAAGACAATGAATATCTATTTTACCTGTAACGGGAAACAGATCTCCCTGGATGTGGACCCTGGTATCCGGGTGCTGGACCTGCTGAGGGATGTCCTGAACCTTTACGGAACAAAAGAAGGATGCGGTCGCGGTGAATGCGGGGCATGCACCATCCTGATGGACGGAAAGGCGGTGAACGCGTGTCTCATGTACGCTTCGAAGCTGGATGGAAGGGAGGTCCTCACCATCGAAGGTATAGAAGGGGAAGACGGAGCGCTGCACCCGGTTCAGGAATCTTTTCTCGAGGAAGGGGCAATCCAGTGCGGGTTTTGTACACCAGGCATGGTGTTGAGTACAAAAGCCCTCCTGGATGAACTTCCTGAGCCTGATACAAAGGAAATAGAGGAAGCATTGTCGGGAAACATGTGCAGATGCACCGGCTATGCCAAAATAATAAAAGCTGTGGAAAAAAGCGCTGAAAGGCTGCAGGAGAAATCGTAACAATGGGAACCCAACACCCTCTGAACACAATTGGAAAACCGGTTGCTAAAGTCGATGGGAGAGAACTGGTCACGGGGAAAGCCCGGTTTACTGCAGATATGAAATTACCCGGTATGGTCTATGGATACCAGGCACGGTCGGGTGTGCCATCCGCAAAGCTGCTGGCCATCGATACGGAAAAAGCGCGCAGGTCTGACGGGGTCCTCGATGTCTTTACAGCCGAGGATATTCCGGGCCCCAACCTTATCGGGATTCTCCCCCCTTTCGATCAGCCTGTTATGGCGGATAAGGAGATACGGTATGCCGGAGAAACCATTGCACTTGTTGTGGGTGAAACCCGGGAGCAGGCGAAACAGGGAGCCCGAAAAATTTCACCATCATACCAGGTTCTTACGCCGATTCTCACCGTAGATGATGCACTTAAGGAGAATGCCCGGAAGATACACCCTCAGGGAAACATTACGTTTTCGAAAGAGCTGATAAAAGGTGATGCCCGTAAGGGGCTCGAAGATGCGGATGTCGTTGTAACCGGGACGTATGAAACATCCTTTCAGGAACACGCCTATCTCGAACCCGAAGCTGTGTGCGCAGTGCCCCACGGGGATAACCGGATTACCATCTACGCATCCTGCCAGTCACCCTTTCATCTGCGGGGACATATTGCCAACAATCTCGGCGTCCCTGCCACCAGGGTAAAGGTTGTTCAGGCATACACCGGAGGCTCTTTTGGCGGAAAAGACGATGTAGCCGTGGAAATCGGAATTCTCGCAGGAACAGCGGCACTCAAGCTGAACAGACCGGTGATGATATCCCACGAAAGAGAGGAGTCCATCAAGGGGTCCAACGTTCGCCATGCTGCCCGGATCGAATACACGACAGGGGCTAAGAAAGACGGTACCTTAACGGCAAGAGTCGCAAAGGTGTATCTCGATGGCGGAGCTTATGCCTCGGAAAGCCCCTTTGTTACCATGAAAGCCCTCATCCATGCGGCAGGTCCCTACGTTGTTGATAACGTCTCTGTTGAAGTCACTACCGTGTACACAAATAAAACCTATGCAGGTGCGTTCCGCGGGTTCGGGGTGCCCCAGGTCACCTTTGCCTCGGAATCCCAGATGGACGAACTTGCGAAAGAACTCGGGATGGATCCCCTCGCCTTGAGAGAGAAAAACGGCCTGAAAGCCGGGGATCTTACAGCTACCAGCCAGTCCTACGATAGTTCCGTGGGATTTCTGGAAACGGTAAGGGCAATCCGGACCGTCAGGGACAGGTTCACCGTTGAAAAGAACGATGACAGGTACGTATACGGTACAGGTGTGGCTTCACTTCTCCAGGGTATTTCCAACGGCGCAGAAGGTGTGGACGTTGTTGGAGCATCGGTACAGATGAGCCAGGACGGAAGCGTGCTCGTAGGGTGCGGACTTACCGAGCTCGGACAGGGATCGCGGACTGTATTTGCACAGATAGCCTCGGAAGTTCTGGGATGCAACATGGACAGGGTGGTGGTACGGCAGGTAGATACCGACTCTGTTCATGATTCGGGTCCGACCGTTGCATCCAGGACCACCACCGTGGGCGGTATGGCAGTGAAAAAAGCTGCGGAACAGGTGGCGGGTTCGCTAAAAAAAATGGCCTCCCTCATGTTCAAGATCGATGAAGAACATATCGAGCTGAAAGAGGGTTTCGCAGTCCTGAAGCAGGATACCAATGCCAGTATCCCCCTTTCCGAAGTAGCAACAGCAGCGTACTGGACCGGCTTCCCTCTGATGAATCTTGCCTTTTCCCAGGCACCTCCCGTGGATTATGATCATGATACCCACCAGGGGGACATCTATCTGGCATACAATTTCGGCACCCATCTTATGAAAGTACAGATCGATACATACACCGGGGAGGTACGTGTACTGCACCATGCTGCAGCCCACGACGTAGGAAGAGTGGTGAATCCTCTTGGAGTAACCGGCCAGATAGAAGGGGCATCTCTTATCGGGTACGGACTTGCACATCTCGAACGGATTGAATATGCCGATGGCATTATACGCAATCCTAATTTCGCCGATTACGCCGTTCCCTCGATCAAAGACAGGCTGCCCACGGAAACAATCCTCATCGAAGATCCCACACCCAATGGTCCTTTCGGTGCAAAAGGTGTGGGAGAACCTCCTGTTGCAGGCGCCGCAGCCGCATTTGCCAATGCCGTTGCAGATGCAACGGGTCACCGTTTCAGGAATCTTCCCGTTACCCGGGAAGATATTACATCCGTATTCAGGAAAGAGGCGTAACATGGCACTAGTAATCAAAAACGGCCTGGTACTCACATTCGATCCGGGAACCCTGGAAGGCGCTGTCATTCCCGGGGGGGCAGTAGTTGTCAAAGGCAATACGATTGCTGCGGTAGGGGAATCTAAAGAAATTGAAGAGAAGTATCACGGTGCCGCTACGATCGATGCGTCCGGGAAGATCGTAATGCCCGGTTTTATCATTGCTCACACCCATATGCCCTATGTTCTCGGGCACAATCAACCTGTGGATTTTACCCGGCTCACCAGTTTCTGGGATATGCTGCAGAAAATGGGCTGGGAGTGGCTGGAAGATATCACCACCGGTGAAGGTGTATACGCCGCAACACGGTATGCGGCTGTAAAAATGCTCAAGAGTGGCACAACAACCGTGTGTGACCTGGTGGAAGGGCCGAATGCCCTTCCGGGTATTCTCGAAGCCAGCGTGAAGGCAATCGACGAGACGGGTATACGGGCTCAGCTCGGATACGAAGTGACCGAACGGGTACCCGGTATGTCCATCCGGGAGACCCTGGATCCCGGGATGGCGGAAAAAGGGTTCCGGGAAAACATGCGGCTGATAGACCTGTTGAAAAAAGGCGGTTCTACCCGTATCACTCCCAGGATCGGTGTTCACACTGCCTACACCAACTCTATGGGCACTCTGAAAAGGGCAAGGTCCATGGCGGATGAACAAGGATGCGGAATCCAGATCCACATAGCGGAAATCCCCCGGGCATTCCTGGTTGAAAAATATGGAAAATCAGCACCCCGGGTCCTGGAAGAAGCGGGTCTTTTAGGGCCTGATGTGGTGGCGGCGCACTGTATAGATGTGAACGACGAAGACCTGGAGATTCTGGTAAAAAACGGTGTGAATGTTGCTCACACTCCCATGACAAACTCCCTTGGGGGGAACGGTGTAGCCCGGGTCCCGGAGATGATTGAAAAGGGGGTAACAGTCGCTCTGGGGCACGACTGCTTTTTTACCTTGGATACCGCGGAATACATGAGGTATACATACCTGGTGCACAAAGCTCACAATGCGAATCCAATGGTTATTCCTCCCTTCCAGCTGATGGATATGGTTCTTGGAAAGGGTGCGAAAGCATTGGGAATGGAACATCAGATAGGGTCCCTTAAAACCGGGAAAAAAGCGGACATCATCATCCTCGATCCTGACTCTCCGACTCCCGTGACTCCTGAATCGGTGTTCTCCTATTTTACCATGACCTTTACCGGCAGGGATGTGGAAACAGTAATCGTTGACGGCGAAGTGGTTGTCAAAGACCATGCAATGACAACGGTTGATGAAACTGAAGTAACGAACCGGTGTGTTGAACAGGGGAGAGCCCTGTGGCGACGCAACGGGATCGCCGTATGAGGGAAACAACATGAATGAAAATCTGAAAACACGATTCTGCGGGATCGAATTCAAGAATCCTGTCATCGTTCCGGCGGGAGTACACGGAAGGGACGGGGATACGATGAAAGATGTGTCTTTATCCGGTGTGGCCGGCATCTGTACGAAAACTATCGTATCCCAGCCGGCCCGGGATGTCCTGCCCTGTTTCAGTGCTGTATCATCCGGGATGGTAAACGCCGTATTCGGTTCGGATAAGACAGGTGAATACTGGTTCGGTGAAGGAATAAAGAGGGCAAAAGAGGGGGAGTCTCTCGTTATTGCCAACCTGGCAGGGTTTACCCCGGAAGAAGCGGCAGCCCTCTCAGGTAAAGCGGAAAAAGCCGGTGCGGACATGATTGTCCTGCCGACCCACTGCCCCCACATGGGAGAGATCCTGATGGCCATGTTTCCAGGAATGGACTTCCAGGAACCAAAACTAACGAACCTGGATCCCATGAAGGAATCGGTAAGGTTGATGAAAAGGGAGGTAAGTATACCTGTTGTGGTCAAACTTTCCGGCACCTTTTCCCATATCACCAGTGAATGGGCTTCCGGGGTAAAGGATGCCGGTGCGGACGGCATCGCCAGTTCCGACGCCCTGGGCCCCGCTCTTTCCATAGATGTACGGACCGGGGAACCTGCTTTGGGAGGACCCAGGGGGGTAGGCGGACTTACCGGGCCTGCCATTATGCCGATTACACTGCGCATGGTCCTGGAAATAGCTATGACCATCGATCTTCCTATAATAGGCGTGGGGGGAGTACGATCTGCGGAAGATGTACTGCAGTACATCATGGCCGGAGCCACCCTGGTCGGCGTGTGTACCGCAGGACATGTCCACGGAATCAAACGGTATACGAAGATCATTGATGATCTCGAAAAACTGATCAAAGACTTAGGAGCCTCTTCTCCTAAGGATTTACGGGGGCTTACCATTAAGAGAATCGAAGAACGGAAAAACTCAGGGAAACAGGCGGTAACTTCACCTGTTCCGCCTGTCGTTGATACGGATCGCTGTATTGCCTGTGGAAGATGTGAGACTGTGTGTGCCTACGGAAGCGCCGGAGTCGAGGATGTATCCACGATAGATCAGGCGACCTGTATCGGGTGCGGGCTCTGTGTCAGTGTATGTCCTAAGCGTGCACTTTCCCAGGACTATTATTCATAGGAATCATGGTTTCTTGAGAGACCATAAAAAACTAAAAGGAGTTACGTATGAACAAAGCATTGAAACTCTTCATCATCTTTACAGTGCTGGCGTGTCTTGCTGCACCGATCACTCTTTTCGCCGGTGGTAAACAGGAACAGGCCGAGCCCATGGAGAAAGAAGAAGCACCCATGGAGAAAGAAGAGCCCATTGAAGAGGCAAAGACGGTGGAACCTTTCGACATCGGTATCTTTGTTCCTGGTGTTGTTGCAGGGAGTCCTCTGTATGAACAGATGGTAGCCGGTGCGGAGAAGGCAGCATCCGAGTATGATCAGGTCACAATCAAGGTGCTGGAAGCGGGATTCAACCAGGGTGAATGGGAAGAAAAAATGGTTTCCATGGCAGCTACAGAGGAATACGAACTGATTCTTACCAGCAACGGGGCCATGCCTTACGTCGCCATGCCTGCCGCCGAAGCCTTTCCGAGCCAGAAATTTCTCATCGTCGACGCTATTTATCCGGGCCACCCCCAGATGTTTACCCTCCTCTACAACCAGGTTGAACAGGCTTATTTGGTCGGCTATCTGGGTGGATTGGTCACCAAGAGTAACATGACCGGTGCTACGCCTGAACTTAAAATCGGTATGATCGTAGGCCAGGAGTATCCTGCCATGACGGAGATGATCAAGCCGGGATTTGAAAAGGGCGGAAAAGCCGTGGATGCGGGCATCACCGTTGACTACCGTGTGCTTGGCAACTGGTACGACGCCAACAAGGCGGGGGAACTGGCAAAGAGCATGATGGATGGAGGCGTGGATGTGATCATGACTGCATGTGGAGGAGCAAATCAAGGCGTCATAGCCGCAGCTGCGGAACGCGGCCGGTACGTTCTGTACTTCGATGATGAAAACTACAAGCTTGCACCCGGCACCATAGTGGGTTGTGCCGAGCTGAACCAGGAGCGTGCAGTATATGAAAAAATTGTCGAGGCAATCAAAGGAACCCTCCCGTACGGTGAGGCGGTCATCGTAAACACAGCAGATGGATACGTTGATTTCGCAGATGATAATGATCTCTACATCGAAGCGGTGTCCGAGGATGTTCGGGCGCAAATGGCGGACATGCTGAAAAAGATCCGCTCCGGAAGCCTGAAGTTGGAAATTACGAAATTTTGGTAATACTGTAACAGAAAACGATCCTACCCGGGGGTGATGCTCTTCACTCCCGGGGGATTTCCTTGTCAGGAGGAGAAAACCATGGCATACGTGCGCATGGATGGAATTACAAAATTCTATCCCGAAAGCAATGTTCTCGCGAACAAAAGTGTTGATTTCGAAGTCGAACAGATCGAAATTCATGCTCTTGTCGGCGAAAACGGAGCGGGGAAAACCACGCTTATGAAAATATTGTATGGCCTGGAACTTCCTGACCAGGGAAAGATTTTTATCAGAGGCAGAGAAGCGGAGATCCGGAATCCCCTGGATGCCAATTCACTGGGAATTGGTATGGTGCACCAGCACTTCCGTCTTATACCGCAGTTTACCATTACTGAAAACACGGTGCTCGGCAATGAACCCAGGCGTAAAGGCATCTTTTTCGACAGGGACAAGGCGGAACAATCGGTTCGGGGGGTCATGGAGGAGTACGGATTTGATCTGGATCCGGGCCAGAAAGTATCCAGTCTCACCGTCGGCCAGATGCAGCTTGTGGAGATTATCAAGATTCTGTACCGCCGGGCGGATATTCTGATCCTGGATGAGCCTACATCGGTCCTTACGGAACAGCAGATTCACAAGCTGTTCGACACCCTGGAAAAACTTACCGATATGGGAAAGACAATCATCATTATCACACATAAACTCGGCGAAGTAAAAACAGTTTCCCAGAGAGTCACGGTAATGCGGAAGGGAGAGGTTGTGGCTGTCAGGGACACGGTGGATGTAGATGAGAAAGAGCTTTCCAGGCTTATGGTGGGGAAGAGCGTTATTTTCCAATTCAAACGGGAGCCGATGAAAGCAGATAAGGTAGTGCTGGAGCTGCAAAATGTGACGGTAGAAGAAAAGGGGAAGGAGAGTCCCCTCCTTGAAAATGTGAACCTGAAAGTACACACAGGAGAAGTCCTGGGTGTCGCCGGGGTCGGCGGAAACGGGCTACAGGAAATCGAGGATGTTGTAACCGGACTCTGCACCACCTACGAAGGACGGATGATCCACCTGGGAGAAGATATCAGTCACCGTTCCTCGATGGAATTGAGGAAGCGCGGTATGGCATATGTTCCTGCGGACCGGTTGTGCCGCGGGTCCTGCCTGGAATCCTCGGTGTTGGAAAATATGATAGTGGCAAACCACCATTCCTTTCTCACCGGCGGGGTATTAAGGCAGGGAGAGACCTTCGAATATGCAAAGGAACTGACGGAAAGGTATTCCATATCCGGAGATTTACGGGTGCCCATAGGGACCCTTTCCGGAGGTAATATCCAGAAGGTGATCCTTGCCAGGGAGTTGGCACTCAAGTCGGACTGTATAGTTTTTTCAGAGCCCACATGGGGTCTCGATGTGGCTTCCAGTGAGTTCATCTATGAAAAAATACTGGAAATACGAAAAGCCGGTGTAGGGGTGCTCCTTATATCATCGAATCTGGACGAAATCCTGGGACTGGCGGATACCCTGATCGTCCTGTACCGGGGAAGGATCGTGGGCCAATTCCCCAACAACCAGGACCTGTCTAAAGAACTGGTAGGGGAATACATGATGGGCTTACGGGATGACTTCTCACAGGGGGAACAGCATGCTTAACAAACGGAAACTCGGGGACATCATGGTCACCTCTATCGGCCTGGCTATTACGATAGGTATTGCGTTTATCATTGCCATTATTCTCATGGTAGCCTTAAGCAAAGAGCCGGGGAATACGATCTATCATTTTTTTGTTGGGCCCTTCGCGAATAAATACTATTTCGGGAACATGCTCAATGCGGCAATACCCCTGGTGTTCACAGGGCTTGGGATCGCCGTAGCTTTTAAATCTTCAGTGTTCAATCTTGGTGGAGAAGGACAGGTATATGCCGGTGCGCTTGTAACCACTGTAGTGTGTCTCGCTCTTCCGAATTTCAATGGGTTCCTCGGAGGTATATTTGCCATAGGTGCAGGAATGGCCACAGGAGCCGTCCTGGCCGCCCTTTCAGGGTTTTTCCGGATGAAATGGGGCACCGATGAACTCATTTCTTCTTTTCTCATATCCGGTGCCGTAGTCCTGATTATAAATTACTTTATCACAGGGCCCCTGGACGATCCCGCCAACAGCCTCCTGACAACCCGGAAAATTGCGGAACAGTACAGGCTGATGCAAATCTTCAAACCTTCCAAGCTGGACATCAGCATCTACTTTTCCATCATCACTGCGATACTCATCTTTTTCCTCATGTATTACACACACCGGGGGTATGAAATGCGTATGTGCGGCCTGAACAGGGAATTTGCCAGGTACGGCGGAATCAATGTTTCCTTCTACATGGTACTTCCCATGATAATAAGCGGCTCACTCAACGGAATGGCCGGAGGGTTCTCCATCATGGGGACCCACTACATGGCGTTGAAGGAGTTTTCCTTCGGTATGGGCTGGAACGGTATCGCTGTGGCCCTCATAGCAAAGAACAACCCCTTAGGAGTAATTCCAGCCGCAATAT
>JAJSAL010000136.1 GCA_024274705.1 Spirochaetota bacterium | reverse complement strand
GTCAAGGATGCTAAGCAGATGGAACCGTGGGGGCAGCTCAACGCCTCCTTGCCTCCACAGAATGTATGGGTAAAAAGGCCGGTCAACTTTGCTAAGCAGCACAGCCGAGGGGGCAGCTCAACGCCTCCTTGCCTCCACAGAATGTATGGGTAAAAAGGCCGGTCAACTTTGCTAAGCAGCACAGCCGAGGGGGCAGCTCAACGCAAAGTAGCCTCCACAAGCAGTGTAGCAAAAAGGCCGGTCAAGGATGCCGCCTATTTCCGCAGTATGCCCAGGATCGTCAAGTCATCGAATTGTTCATCCTCTTTGAGATGGGTATATACCACGTACTCCCCCTCCTCCTTTTGTTCCAGGGGATGGTTAAAAAAGAGATCGTATTGTAAAAAGTGTCCTTTCAGAAACTGGTCGATCTTCCTGTCGATGTGGATCCTGTCATCCCCGGTCGCAGCCGGGTCCCTGTAAAGGCGGAAAACCTTTTCTACGGATACCATCGCCATAACGGCATCTTCAACGGTACTTTCGCATTCTGCAAAATTAAATACCAGGGTTTCATCAGGTACCGGATTGTGATATTTCACCAGCCGGTACTCCTTTTTACGGAACACCGCGTTTACGATCTCCTGGATCCTTGGGATGCCGAGTTCTTCGAATTCACTTCCTTTGACATGGTTCCCGTGGGGCTCCCCCTCTTCCAGCTCAGGCTCCTGGCAGGTGATATAGGAAAAGGTATCGTCCCGGAACCTACGCTGTGCCTCTTCTATACCGTCAGTGAAGAGATACATCGCATCCCCGTGGTCGAGTTGATGGGGCACCTGCTTGAACCCGGACTGCATTTCCACCAGCATGGATGGAAAAACACCGGAAGCCGGCGCTTCCGGAAGGGTTTTGGTCCACATCTGCTCTTTCTTTTTATCGTACATATGCACCAGATTGTCTCCTGCATTACACATGTACACGGCTCCGGTTTCCACATTGAAAATAACCACGATAAGTGCGGCAAACCTTCCTTTAAATCCCCGTTCTTCCAGGAGATCATTGATACTGTAAACCAGCTGGTCAAGGTGAATTCCGTCTTTTTTCAGTGACCAGTTTCTGAAATAATTCAGAAAGATCGTTGCGACTTCCACCATGATCAGCGATGCGGGAACCCCTTTTCCAGCGACATCGCACTTGATAATTGCATAATGTTTTTCATCAAGTTTTTTAAAATCGAAATAGTCTCCGGAAACACCTTTAGCGCCCTCGTAATACCCGAAGAATTCAACCTTGTCCGTTTCCTCCTTGCCGGTGGTGCCTTTATTCCCGGAACTGTCCTTTTCCAGAGGAATAAACATTTTCTGGACTTCTTTTCCAACGGTAAGATCCTTACTCGCAACAGCAGCCTTGACAAGGCCCATAGTCATTTGATTAACCGTGTCTGCCAGTGCAGATATCTCATCCTTTGTACGGACATCGATAACGTGTTCCTTCAGCTTCTCTTTATCCTCCGTGTCCCGGATGAGCTCAACACCCCGTACGAGCCTCTTTATAGGCTGAATGATAATAGTAGCCAGAAGCAGTGCGCCGGCGATACCAATGCCTATTGCTATGGCGGCGATTATGGCAGCTCTGATAAGCAGTGTACGAACAGAGTTCCGAATAGCCGCCACTATTCGTTCTGTTGAAACACCGAGGCGCACGGCGCCACGGAGAAACTGGTTGGAGCCCTCACGTACGGGCTGGTCTACTATGGGTTTAAAGAAGGTAAAATTCGGGTTTTCTCCTACAATATTTTCAATCGTGAATTCGGGATCACTCTGTACGATATCTCCAATTTCAAAAAGACGTGCGGTTATTTCCTGATCGATGGCAGTGATCTGGTCCTGCAGCCTGGCAAGCTGCTGTAACGATTCCTCATCACCTTTGCGGGAAAGTGCCAATGCCGCCGGGCTCAACCTTTTCCGTTCTTCGATGAGAGCGGAGAGCTGCTCATCGGCTTTCGCATTAATATCCCGGGCAAGAGTTCTAAGGCGATAGCTGATATCATCATTCATCAACGATTTTTCTAAGAAAAGCTGGTCCCCTTCGATTTTCGCATCGATATCCGGATCATCAGTGACCCAGACATAGTCATAAGGTTCCGGCACCGGGTTTCCCGGACCGGTTATGGTTACAAATGTTGCATCCGCCATGGCGGATTTTTGTCTCAGAAGGAGGCCCATCTCCAGTCTTCTTTGGCTGCGCAGGGGATTCCTCGCACCGGAAACCAGGCTCTCCAGGAGTACTTTTGTCTGATTTTCCAGCCCTTCCACCAGACTTTCCCGCTGTGTCTCAATCACGAACAGTCCCAGGGGAAAAGACACTCCCAGGACAACCAGTATGACCAGTACGGTGATAAAAAGGGTAAATTTGAATCTCAGTCCTATTCCCTTTCTTCTCATGGCGCTTATTCTCTCCTTCTTTGCCGCAAGGGACAACCCTTCTCCGCGCAACAGCATGCCAACTTCCGACTGCAGCATCCGCCCTTCTCTCGCCAGTTGGAACACCCTGCGGCTTGATAAAAATATCAGTACTCCTGTAAAGACAAAAACAACCCAGATAATCACCGAATTGATACTCAGGCTGAGCAGGGTCTTTCGAGCCGGAATCCACTTGCGTCCTTCCCGAATACGGAAATCGCCGAATCTAATAGTCCCTGTGGATTCAAGCTTCAATAATGATCGTGTAAAGTAAATTCCCCGCTTCGGATGCACAAGGCCTATCCTGTAAGAACCCTCTTCCACATCTTCGATTGTCGGCCCGTTAATGATACGGTCGGATTCGACGGTGTAGAGCCCTGAATCGAGAGGGTATACATAGTCAAAGGGTTCCTCTCCATCGCGGTCCAGGAGGACCTGCTGTACCGGCCCGCCTACCGAAAAACCACGGCCCCGGATGGTCAGGGTTACCCTGCCCAGGATATCTTTTGGAGCCTCTATACCGGTGATATATGTTTCAGGCACATACTTGTTCATGCGGAGGAATATGGTCTCTATGGGACCGAAATTCCCGACGGAGTCTACAGGCTGTACACTGAACGCCCAGAGTCCGTTATCCCGGTTCCTGAAATAGGCCTTCGGCTAGGTTACGAGAAGCTTATGCGGCGGTCCGGACAGGTTAATAGTTTCCGGATCGATTTCCCTTTTCGCGGACCCTAAGTATTCAAGGTTGTATGAATAACCCCGAATATAGGGGTCATCCGGCGGCTTCCAGGTAAAGGTATTTGTATTCGACAGGGTGTAACCCATCTCGTCCAGTTCAGGCACCTCGATAGTAACCGGCGGCGGCGGTGTTGTGTCACGGTAGAACGCAATGGTTTCCGGTACAGACCAGTTGCCTGCCCGGTCTCTCGCGGAAATATGAAAATACCAGTTGCCGTCTTCCTGAACAGTCATCTGTGTACTCAGAACATTCATAAAGGCTTTGATCCGTAGAGGGGGTAGCCCTTCAGGGTCCCGGTCCAGTACATAGCTGTATCCTTCCACGCCCGAAGAATCATCAGGAACACGCCAGGTAAAGGAATAGATATCCTGTTTATGCCGCTCTCCGATTCTGAAATTTGCTGCTGACGGTACTACTCGCGGGACGGTTCTGTCCGGTGCAAGAAAAGCATAGCGGGTGGTATTGCTCCCTACATTTTCCCAGAAAACGTAGAGCATCCCGTTTACAAGAACCGGATTAGGAAAGGTTGACACACCGGCAGTGTATCCAAGCCACTTGTTTGTTTCCCGGGGCTCGATCCATTCGATTATACCTCCCCTGTCACTCCTCGCAGCAGTAAATACCCGGTTATCACCTTCCCTGTTATCGAACCAGAAGGTATAGATATCTCCGTTGTACTGAACACATTCCGGACTCTGATGGGTCAGGTTTCCCGTTGTTACCTGTTCTGCTCTCAATCCGGAAGAAAGATTTTCATCCAGAAAACCGAAAAACACATGGGTATAAATATCCCCGACCCTCCGCCGCTCCCAGGAAATACCCAGGCCCTCTTCCAACGGAGCAAGAAAGGCTCTCTGATTGTCAAACCGTATATACTCGGTATCATCAGTCGCCAGGTCCCTCCCCATACCGGCAAAATCGGTTAACAGGACCGCCGGGCTCCAGGACCTTCCCTCATTGGTACTTGTTTTCATGTATAGTTGATAACTTGTCGTACGCCCCTGTGTAACTAGGCTTTGAAATACCACATAATCAGTTCCATTGATAGCTGCATGATGGGGCAGGACGGTATAATTGGAAACGAGCTCAGGTTCGGTCACCAGGGGCGCAAAGGTTGTCCAGCTCCGGCCATCGCCGGAAAAGGCGTAATATACTGAAAGGGGTGTTCTCGCAAGGGTGGCGCCGGATAAATCTGCCTCACCAACATATTTCTGCGTAATGTACAGAATAATCCCACCGTCACTCCGGGTAAAGAGCCTGGGAGCAACTGCAATATCGCCTTCAGTAGCAACCGTCACAGGACCCCCGGCGAAAGATTTTCCCCCATCAAACGATTGGAAAATGGTCACACTGTCCTCGCCGATGGACGCAGCGACAAACACCGTTCCATCGCTGTTTACAGCAATAGATGATATAGGGGCTTCGCTTCCGGCAAAGGTAAAGGGACCGGCAAACCGCTCATTCCGATCCCAGTTATATCCATCCCGGGAAGACTGCATAGAGAGATAGGTCTCCCAGGTTTCATCATCGATCACCTCGATTTCCTGCCACACCACGGCCATAAGACCGCCTCCGGCTGCTGCCCGCGGGTATTTTGCCTGTTCCTGAATGATGAAATCAGGATATTCCCAGTACAGCACACCAGGGGTCTGGGGAAACACGGCTGAAAGAAATAGGAGACTCAACAGGAGTAAACATGGGAGGATCTTAAGACGCGTCATAAGAAGGGATCGAGCCTCCTCTTTAAATCCGTAAGGGGGGCGTACCGCTGGTTCTCAGGATTCTCCAGTAACCGTTCCACAATTGCAAGTGCTTCGAAATACCTTCTGTCGAGGAACAGCTGCTCAGCTTTCCTGAACTTCTGCTGGTCGTCTGAGGTGAGGACCGTGGCCGTACCGCCACGTAAAAGCTGAGCCCTGTCTTTCAACTCTGTAACCTTTTTATTGTTGGGATTATTCTCGTAAGCTTCGTTGAGAAGATCAAGAGCAACCTCGAAATCGAGGTCTGATACTACCGTTTTTGAGAGAATCTGTTGTGCCTGGCGGTAAAGACGCTCCGCTTCGGCAATCTTAGCAGGATCCGGTGGAGGTTCCCGTATTCCCAAACTGATTTCAAACTGATAAATCGCCCTATCGATACCTGGATACTGCGGATTGATCTGCTGCAGATCCTTGAGAGTACTATATCCCTCGGCACCTTCCGGCGTACCCAGCTGTGCCCGGGCATCGTCGTATTTTTTTCGGAACAGCGCCTTGAAGTTATCCGGATCCCGAAGCTGATCGATTTTAAGCTGGAGAATACCGGCAGCCTGATTAATGGGAAAGGTGTCCTTAATATAAGCAATCTTTTCCTCGGCACTCGTGAAAAAACGGTTCGCCTCTGCTTGATTGCCCTGATCCAGTTGGGTCATCGCATTCTGGAAATCCCTCTGTGCCAGGTTCAGGATGTTGGACATTTCCGTATACAGAGGATTTGTTTCTCCTATTACCCTTCCTGTGGTAGCCCGGAGTGCGTTTTCTGTTCGAGTCAGCCAGGCTAAAATTTCCTGGTTTTCTTCCGCATTTGCCGAGTTCCACAGGTCATCAGCCCTGAGGAGAACCGTCTGAGCCCTGCCGAACTCTTCCCGCTGGTACAGCGACTCCGCCTCATTGATATAAGAACGCACCTGGCGGACGATAAGGTTCTGCCATTCCCGCGTTATTGTCTCTGCCAGCTGTAGGATCCTGGCATCGATTTCCTCCTGGAAATCCGGATCATACTGGTATTCCAGGGAACCGGCAAATTCCACCCCTGCTTCATCCAGCTGATCCAGGGCACCTTCGAATTCGTTATTGCGCAACAGCCGCTCTGCTTCATTAAGTCCGGATAAGCCTCTGAGTTTGAACTGTTCAGCGACCTGGACATCCTGCTCCGCCCTTGAAGAGAGACGATTGATCTTTTCCTGGAATGCTTCAATCTCTGCCAGGTAGGATTCGATTTGTGCTATATCATCAACGATAAGAGGAGAATTCTGTATATATGCTTTTTCATTCGAAAACTCTGTCACTTTCCTTTCCAGGCTCTCCGAAAGGGATTTCAGTACTTCCCTCCCGGGGTTAATCAGATCGATAGCTTCAGAAGGATATTTCCTCACGATCCCGGAATCCATGGGCTCGCCTTCGGGAATCACCCCTTCTACGTAGATCACAGCCTGATCATAAATGCCTTCCTGATCGTTAAGCGCCTGTCCTACCGGTGCGAGAAAGATACCGTTTATCCGGTGAACTACTTGTGCTTCCGCCTCTTCAAGATCGGTTCCATACCGTCCCAACACCGTGAAAAAAAACTCTGTTCTGGCGATGGTATCGGTTAGAACAATCCCGGCTTCCTCGATTGACCGGTAGTATTCCTGCACACCTTTCCATTCAGTTTCCAACTGAGAGAGACGTTCTCTGTCGGAAAGGAGAACCGGTCGTGCTGCTGACAGCCCAACCTCTGATTCTACGGAATCGATCGCTGCAAGAACCGTATCGGAATTCTGAAAGATTTCGATGAGTCTTATGTAGGCCTTGGCCCGTTTAGCCATTTCCTGAGTAGACGCCAGCTGGGAAGCTGTTTCCCTGGAACTGTTTACCCGGGCATCAGTCAACAGGCTGCCTTCCCTCGGCTGGTTACGGGCTATCTCCAGGTTGGAGGCATGGATTTCTGCCAGGGCATACGTGTACATGTCCTGAAAATTCTGAACCGAAGTATTCCAGTTCTTGTCTGCCAGAACTTCTTTTGCCGCCTCCTCTTTCCTGTCCAGTGCAGTTCCGGCGTTTTCCTTTATGGACGAAAGAGTATCGTCAAAGTAGGCTATGACAGCTCCCGAAAGTCCGTCTGTAATCTGTTCATTCCCTCTCCCTGCACTGAGTATCCTGATGGTAGATAAAAAAGGGATATCCTCTTCTTCCTTCCCCTGGAGAAGGATCTGACGCTGTTCTTCGATGGTTCCTGCATTCTCAAGCAAAGCATTACGAATCGATATAAGAGAAAGAAGGGTTTCCCCTGTTGTTTCGACCTGAGAAAGATATGCCTGCGCAGAGGACGCCAACGCACTATTCAAATCGGTATTTTCTTCCAGTAAACCCGTCTGCCGGTCAAGAAAAGTCCCTGCAAGATCCTGTATGTCCGCAATGGTTCTATCGATGCGGTTTTCTACGATGTTTCCATAATCATCCAGTTCAAATTGTTCTCTGTGGAGATTGAAACCCGAAAGGTAGAGCTCGACAGCTTTCCAGTATTCCCCTGCCGCCAGTTCTAGAGCTGCCTCATCCATGATCCGCCGGAATTCCCTGTCATTTACTTTGAATACGATACCTGCCGTTGCCCCTGAAACGATTCTTTCAGAGGCTTTATTCGGAGTGTTGTCCAGGTCCCTGAGATGCTGCAGCAGTGCGAAAGCAGCATCTTCATCGATATCTTCCTGCTTCAGCATCTCCGTTAATTCTCCGAACACCTTGTTATATTCAGATCGGGCATCACGTATCTTTTTAAGCAGGGCTTCTCCCTGATCGAGGCTTTTCGGATCGGTCTGAATGACTTCGGAAATGATCCTGATAGCTTCGTTGTACTTTTTCTCTTCGATTAATAGCTCTGCCTGCTCCAATCGTTTTTCCTGTACACCTGATGCACAAACCGACAGTAGCACCCCTCCCAGAAAAAAGGGAACGAGGAATAGAACTAATCGTACCCTCTGTGGTCTAATCACTTCCAGATTGCCTTATTTACAATGTACCACATTATCGGCAAAATAGTTTGCCCGGTGTAGAACGATGTCTCCTTAATTAATTATCTGTAAAAAAGATACACGACATAAACACGGGTTTTACCGATACAATAAGTAGATAAAAACATGATCAGGTAGTATACTTATTCGTAGTGAAGAAACTACTGTTTCTCATAGCTCTATCCCTCTTGTCTGCCGGTATATATGCAGAAGATTTCTCTTCCGTCTATGGGAATATAGGTGACCTGTTTCAAAATCCGGATCAAAACACCGGTCTTACGGTTTTCCCCCTCCTCCGCATCCCCCTAGGGGGCAGATACGAGGGGATGGGGACTGCATTTACAGCCGTTGCGGATGACGCCGGGTTTCTCGAGGCAAATCCCTCCGGTTCTTCCGGATTGGCATACACAGAACTTTCCGTCCTTCACAATAACTGGATCGCAGACTCAAATATGGAGGGTGTAATCTATACTGTTCGTTTCAACGATCTCGGTATCGGTTTCGGCGGTAAATTCCTCTATGTGCCTTTTACCGAATACAATGCCTGGGGAGAACGGGTGAGTAAAGGATATTACTCGGAAAGCCTGGCTACTGCAAATATATCATACAACTTTTTTTCCAGTTATTATTTCTATGGACTTTCTGTAGGAACCAACCTTAAGGTTGCCTACCGCAATGTCCCCGGTGTTTTTTATGCGCCGCCGGAAGGGGCGACGAAAGAGGAAACAAAAGCGTATAACCAATCCGCCCTTGCAGTTATGCTGGATGTTGGTGTACTCACCCGCTTCAATGTGCTTAAGTTTTTTGCCTCCCGAACGAGAAATTTTTCCCTTGGTGCCGTGGTAAAAAACCTGGGCCCCAATGCAAAAGAAGAGCCTCTTCCTGCAGAGGCTACCTTTGGAATCGCATACGCGCCTATACGGCCCCTTATTGTCGCCTTTGATTTCAACTTTCCTTTTTCATTTAACAAAGCTGATTTTCCGGCGGAAGAGTGGAATATTGCCACGGGTATCGATATCGTTTTTACCGATTTCTTTTCCGTTCAGAGCGGGTTTCGTATCCGGGGTTCGAATCCCCGCATCAGTCTCGGCAGTACGGTGGATCTCGAAAAAGTGACTTTTGTGGTCAACTACACCCTGGACATGACCACCCAGTTCAATGCCTTGGATAAATTCAGTATCGAAGCGAAATTCAATCTCGGGGACCGCGGCAGGGGAGAGCTCGCTGCAAAGATCGACGATTTCTATACCGCCTCGCTGGAAGAATATGCCGATGGGAACCTGGAAAAGGCCATGTCGTTTCTCGAAGACGTCATGTTACTGGATCCTGATTTTCAGCCTGCAACAGAACTGTACAAGATCATCAAGAGGGCTATCATGCTTCAGCGGGAAATGGAATCGATTCAGCAGGTTGAATAACCCTTCTTTTACTTTTTCGAAGTTTTTTTTATCCTGGTGTATACCGCAAAAAGAGAGAGATCGATTTTTTTCGATTCCGCCCACACGGAGAGGGATTTTCTGACCCGGGTATCCCTTTCGGGTTCCCGCTCGCGGGCCAGCTTGGCGACGATTTTTTCCTGTTTCTTAAAATCTCTCGAGTCGAACCGTTTTTTCAGATAGCCGATAAGCTGTGCAGCATCTTTTTCATCTTCCGGAGAGAACCTGGTATCCGGAGGACTCATCATATATTCGATGATTTTTTCCGTACTTTCCGATTCGGTCTTATGCAGTGCCTCTTCCACGTGTTTTACGAATTTACTCTCGTTGAACACTATTCTGTCCACAACAGAACGCAGATCCAGCCGTTTTTTCAACGTAACATCAGACCGTTGATCCCGCCTTCCGAGAATGATGTAAGTAACTATAGCTACACCGAAACTGACCAGGAGTTCATCGATCATCGGTAGCGGGTCCCTCACGACAAGAGAAAAAAAGAGATACGAAACGAGAAACAACCCGGAAGAGATAAGGAACTTTGGTATGAACCTGATTTCCGAGACCCACGATTTAACCCTGTCTTCGATGAGTCTGTACAGTTGATTGCGGAAAAGCGTTAACGATTCCACCCGGGGCTCCTCACCGTACTTGCCTTCAAATTCATATTTTTCCAGAAGCTCGATGAATTTTTCCTCATTGTCAAAAGGGTGTAAGAACAGTGATGTCCCCTCCTTCCTATACAGATGGAAAATAGGTATTTGTCTCTTTTCTTTCTCTTCCATAACCTAAGTAGAAACATAATCTTCTGGAAACTCAGTGTCAAGAGAAAGAGTGATCTCTTCAATGCCGGCCAAGGGGCACCAGATCTTCCACTTCCAGGGTGTATGCGCCTGAACCCTCCTTTACCGTTCCAATGACGAGAAAGGTGACATGTTCCTCCAGCACGATACCGAGCCTTCTATACACCCCGGGAAATACAACGGTCTCGAACAGTGCAAAAGGATCATCAAAACTCACGAAACTCATAAACCTCCGGTTCCTGGTAAGGACCTCCTTACCGGCCACCAGGTATCCGGTAATACAGACCCTTAAGCCCAGGCAGGTATTGAGACTGCGGGAATCAATCATAAGGGGAAGTCCTTTCCGTACAGGCAAGGCCGATGGAGGTATCATCTCCAGGGGATGACAGGAGTAGAGCACCCCCAGGGTGCGAATCTCGTCTACCACTTTTCGCGCCCGGGAATAATCCTGAACACAGGCGGGAACAGCAGGTGCATCGAACAGAACGGGGGTTTTTTCCATGTGATAAAACACCCAGAAGAGCTGCGGCCGGGTAAAGGGTGCGGAAAGTGTATCCAGGCATCCGGACCGGATAAAGATGCGCATATCCGCGCACTCAGGAACTATGCGGCGGACAAAATCGAAAAAATCCAGAAACCGCCCGTTTTTCTCCCGCTCCTTAAGGACACCCAGGAGGGTCGCCGAAGGAATCTTTTTCAGCTGGCTCAATCCCACCCGCACCGTTCTGCCGGAAACGGTATACCTGTATTCACTTTCATTGACATCCGGGCCCAGAACAGGAACACCCATTCTCCTGATGGCATTGATGTACACCTGCCGGGAATAAAACCCGCCGCCGTTATTGATGACAGACACAAAGAACTGAAGCGGGTAGTACCGCTTAAGCCAGGCAAGACGGTATGAGACCAGGGCATAGGAGGCGCTGTGGGGTTTACAGAACGAGTACCCGTCAAACGAGAGAATCATCTCCCAAAGCCGGTCCAGGACGGCTTTCTCCACCCCGTTGGACCGGCCTCCCCGGTAGAACCGGCGGCGGTACCCGGCAATCCGGACGGTCCGTTCTTTTTTGGTCAGCACCTTCCTTAAGGAGTCGGCTTCCGACGGTGAGAATCCGGCCACTGCGATGGCAACACGGGCAACATCCTCCTGATAGACCATGATCCCGCAGGTTTCCTTAAGAGTCGCTGCGATAAGCGGGTGAAGCGGATCGTATGCTCCCCCGTGAAGTCTGCGCACAAATTCCTGGATAAACCGGTTTGCTGCAGGCCGTATGATCGAGCTCGCAATAACCAGGTGTTCATAATCACCCCGCCCCATTTTCTGAAGAAGCTGCCGGGTGGCAGGCGACTCCACGTAAAACACCCCCAGGGTACCGCCTGATTCAATCAGGGCCCGGGTATTCCCGTCTGTTAAGGGACTGAAACCCTCCCAGCTGATCGCCTCTCTTTTCTCTCCCCTACGGATCGGGTTTACCAGGTTCAGGGTATCCCGCAAGACCCCCAGGGACCGGTTGCCCAGCAGATCAATCTTGACAAGCCCGGCATCCTCGGTACCGTCCTTTTCCCAGGCGATAACCGGGTATCCTGAAGGAGTGGGCTGCAAGTGGGTATACCCGGTAAGCTCTCCCGGTGTGATCACCACACCGCCGGGATGGGTCCCGATATGCCGCGGCACTCCCCTGGCCCGCTTGTAAGCCCTCAGGATGTAGCCCGGAATCTTATCGAGATCTCCGTGTTTTTTGAACCGGATAATCCGGCCTATCTCTTCCGGGGTTAACCCCATGGCCTTTGCAGGTTCCCGGAGAGCGGACCTGGGGCCGAAGGTTACGTGGTCAGCCACCATGCCGGACCTTCTGCTGTATTTTTCGAATACAAAGCGCAGCGCTTTCTCCCGCTCGTCCCAGGGGAAATCCACATCGATATCCGGAGGATCCTTTCTGTCCATGTTGAGGAACCGCTCGAAAAAGAGATTGTGTTTCAAAGGATCAACGTGGGTTATGCCTAAAAGATAGGATACGATACTTGCAGCGGAGCTTCCCCTGCCGCAGGTCCTGGGCCAGCGGGAGACGATATCGTGGACTACGAGAAAATAGCTGGAAAAACCCTTGGCCCGGATGATGGATAGTTCATACTCCAGCCTTGCCGTTATGTCCGGCCGCAGGTCCCCGTACCGCCGGCGGATACCCGCGGTACAGAGACGGCGGAGGTAGCGGAAAGCTTCTCCCTCTGCCATTCCCCGGAAACCGGGGAAAACAAATTTATTCCGGATGATGCCCCTGCACTCCGCCTCCTCTGCAAGTCTTAAGGGATGTTCCAGGGCGTCAGGGACAGCGGAAAAATAGCGCTCCATCTCCACCGGGGAAACGAACTTGTTTTCTTTTACGCATATTTCATCCGGCGGCAGGGCGTCTACCGTTACATTGTTATCGATGGCCCTCAGGACCCGGTGGAACTGCCGGTCCTCCCTGGTGAGGTGCATACCGTGATTGACGGCAAACAGCGGTATGTTTCTCTTCCGCGCCCAGGAAGTGATCCTGTTGAAGCTTCTGCCATAGACGAGGCCGGCATACAACCGGGCCTGGGTTCTCGCTGCAAGCCGGTCCAGCACTTCCGGGCGGGAAGAAACGATGGAAAGCCCTTCCCACCCGGACTCCAGAAGGTCTTCCAGGGGATCGTATACCGGCTGCTCCTGCCGTTTCTCCACACCGGAAAAGGTGGGGCTCTCATAGAGGACCCTGGTGATGATCTCATTTGCCCGGCCGAACCCGGCAAGGTTTTGTACATATACGGTGAACAGGAGTTCTCCCTGGTGTTCGATGTCCACGCCGCAGACCGGCTTGAGGTTCCACCGCTCTGCAGCCTGAAGGAACCGGATTACACCGTAGAAATTATTGATATCCACCATGCCCACTGCAGTGCTGCCCTGTTCCGCAGCATATCTGCAGATCTGTTCCGGCGGGAGACACCCCTTGAGGAGAGAGTAGTACGACCTGCAGTGTAGTGGACTGTATGCGGTTGCCATAATAAACTACTTAACATTAGTATAGTAGTTTTTCGTGAATGGTGCAACATGGCCGGCATCGTAAAAATAAGTAAAGCCGTGGGATCCTAGTATCCACCATGGAAAACCGTCAGAGAAGAATGTAAGACTGGAAGGTTTCTTTCTGGTATAGAATAACGGATGTAGGCGCGCTACCGTTCTGTATCGATTTCCTTAACAATATTGATCATTCTCTGGAACGCCGAGTTTTCCTTCTGCAGTTCTTTCGAGCCCCTGGTAATTTTACATAAACTCAATCCCAGCTGGTCGGCCACTTTTCGCTGACTTATACCGTCATCGATCAGGCGAACGAGTGCCCACCGGGTAGACACTTCTGCAAGTTCATTGGGGGTGAGAATGCTTTCCAGAAAATCTTTTATAAGCTCCTGGTCATCTGTTTGAGATAATACCGCTGCAAGTTCCTGTACTGCAAGGTGGTTGACCTTAAGTTTTTGTCGCATAAATGTTACTATACAAAGAGGCACGAGACCGGTCAAGGATTCTAAGTGAAAATCTGTGGGGGGCAGCCCAACGCAAAGTAGCCTCCACAAGCAGTGTAGCTAAATGGCCGGTCAACTTTACAGGGGCAGGTTGATTCGAGGTAATGGTTTAGGTATACTTGCTTAGGTTTTATCAGATGGGGAGGATACAACATGGAATGGAAAGCAAGCCATATACTGGTAAAGGATTACGACTCTGCCCGTAAATTGTACCAGGAAATACGTAAGGGAGCCCGGTTCGAGGACATAGCAAGGAAGCACTCTACCTGCCCGAGCAAATCCAGCGGCGGTGACTTAGGGTGGTTCGGTCCGGGAAAGATGGTCAAGGAATTCGAAGATGCCTGCAGGAAAACCGGTGTCGGGACCGTTACCGATCCTGTAAGAACCCAGTTCGGATATCATCTCATCAAGGTGACGGGTAAGAAATAGAGAAACCAACGGTTATTCGGATCGACACGGCGTAAGGGGCGCATTGCATGAAATACACCGAAGGTACCACCGGGAGAGCGTTTGTTCTCCGGCTGGAGGATAGGGAAATCGTTCATAGCACAATAGAGTCATTCGCGAGGGAACACTACATTTCATCCGCTTCCGTGTCTGTTGTCGGAGGCGTCGACAAGGGAAGTGTTCTCGTTGTGGGTCCTGAACACGGGAGAAGCGATGAGATATCTCCCGTTTGCTTCACCCTGGAAGAAACCCATGAAGCAACAGGCACCGGAACGATCTTCCTCAATGAACAGGGAGAACCGATACTCCACATGCACATCTGCTGCGGCAGGGGAGATCGAACGGTAACCGGCTGCGTGCGGGAAGGAGTGTACGTGTGGCATATCCTGGAGGTTATTATTTCTGAACTGACCGGAATAAAAGCCGTAAGAAAACCGGATAAAAAAACCGGGTTTGAACTGCTGGAACCTGAAATGAAAAAAACCACATTTTGACCAGAGACGTTTCTATGTATAGTATCATAAGTACACTCCTCTTCATGAGGTGACCCATGTATCTGTTGCGCATTGACATCCGCACTCAGGACTTTCCCGGGAACGATGTCTATCCATTCACCATCCCGGTTCCTGACACCCTCCGATTATACTTGCGTATCCGGATGCAAGAATATACAATTTCGATGGAACTACCTTTAATACCCAGAAGTATGAGGAAACGGAACTGTATGAGACATACTGCGATTTTCTCCGGAACAAAGACCGGTATCTGAAACGGCGGAACTAGTATCTACCGGAACGAAGCAAAAGGAACTGATTTGTTAAAAAAGGTCATTCTCTGTGTGCTCTTTACGCTGTGTGCGTCCTGGTCTTTCTCTCTGAACACTCAGGATATGGTAGGCCAATGGGAAATACGATACCAGTCGAAAGTCCGCTTTGCAGCCCTGGGAACCACACCAGAAGCGTACACCGAATCGTTCATGATCAAATTCATATCCAAAGACATTGCTGAAATTTTGTTCCCCGGAGGTAACATCATCCTTTTATGGACGTTGATGAACGATGAAAACAATGATTTTATCACTATCCTCCTCATAGCCAAGGATAAGGGCAATTCGATACTCTATCTCAAACAGGTAGCACCGGAACGTTACTTTCTCATTGCAAAAAACGAAGGAGAGGAAGACCTGCTCTTTATCGGAGAAATGGAAAAACGATGATGAGAAAAAAAGACCGCAGCAAAGCTGTTCTCACCCTCAATAATTTAGTAGAGGCAAATCTACTGGAATCGGTCCTGAAAGAACGGGGCATACCCCACTACATCCGGACATACCATGATGCGGCATACGACGGTATATGGCAGGAGCAAAGAGGCTGGGGTGTGGTCGAAGCACCCGAGTCGTACAGGGACGTGATCACCGGCATCTACAACGACCTCAGCGAAACACGTGAATGAATGATTGTTATGAATAATATATGCGTATTCAGCGGTTCCAGTTGCGGTAAAGATGACCATTACCGGGAAGCAGCGGTGGTACTGGGCAGGATAATTGCGGAAAAAGGGTACGGCCTGGTTTACGGCGGGGGGAATATCGGCCTCATGGGATGCTGTGCAAGGGCTGCACTCAAGGCAGGTGCTCCGGTCACAGGAGTAATTCCCGAATATATTTACCGGAAGGTCGACAAACTGGAAATTACCAATATTCATGTTGTCCCGGGTATGCATGAGCGGAAGGCGAAAATGTACGAACTGTCGGATATGTTTATCGCCCTGCCCGGCGGGATCGGCACCCTGGAGGAAGTAATAGAGATTTACACCTGGGGCCAGCTGGGATTCCACGCTAAGCCCGTGGGACTTTTAAATATTTCCCATTATTACGATCCCCTCATGGGTTTCCTGGAACACGCTGTAGAGCAGGGGTTTCTGAAAAAGGCCCACTACGACAATCTCATCATGGACAGTGAACCTGGAACCCTCCTCGGGGAGATGCTTGATACCACGCCTGTCCATGAAGATAAGTGGCGGTAGGACAGTCCGTACGTTCTCTCACAGCCGTGACCAGAGGGATATTCTCCGGGGTTTACGCGGGCTTGCGCAAAAACACCGCATAGATTGACACAGATACGGTGATAATCAGCCCGTAGACAAACTGGATCCAGAAACTTGTAAGTCCTATTGCGATAATGCCGGCTTCCAGGGATCCTATTATAAGGGCCCCGATAAACGTTCCGTATATTGTACCCTTACCGCCGAAAACAGAAGTACCCCCTATAAAAACACAGGCAAGGCTTGTGAGAAGATACCCCTGCCCCTGGGAGGGCCAGATATAATTGACTTCCATGCTGGATAAAATGCCGGCAAAAGCGGCAAAAAATCCCATTTGCATATAGACGAAAGTTTTAACGAGGTTGTTGTTTATCCCCATCATTTTTGCACTGTCTTTATTATCACCTACCAGAAGGATATGTGAACCCAGTTTATGACGGTTCAATAGAATGAAAAAACAGACGGCAAGAAACAGAAACCAAAGCGCCTGGGCAGGGATGACTTCTCCTACACGGCCGACCGTCATATTATGAAAAAATGTATCTTTTATACTTGTCAACTAAATCCCCATCCCCTGTGCTATGACGTTTACAGCCCCGCGCCAGAAAAACATTGTTCCTATTGTTGCGACGATGGAGGGAATCCCGATACGAACGATAAGCAGAGAATTGATAAAACCGGCAAAAACACCGACCAGAAGACCTGCTGCCGTGGCAATCCAGGGATTGCCCGTTGCTACTACAACTTTTCCGAAAATAAGAGCTGAAAAACCCACTACCGACGGAAAAGACAAATCAATCTCACCTAAAATAATGACGAGAGTCACCGCCAGTGCTATTATCCCGAAAAACGGGATTGTCGACAGGAATGAATAATAGATATTGAATCTCAGAAATACCTGAGGATTACCGGTTATGAACAACAGGAATATTAGTATGAAGACACTTGATATACTTACCTGCAGTTTGAATTTATTAATGAAAAGTCTGAATGATTCTGCCATATCTTCTACCTATTTTCTAAAGTCCAGGTTAATTAAAGGTTGCCCGTGGAGACCCCACGGGCAACTTCTTTCTGTTTGTAACAAGTCTTCCATCTCTTTACCTTATCCGGCCTGTTTTATGCAGTAATACCATTTTATTTTCCAGTTCGGCATGGGTAATGTCCTTTTTGGCATATTCACCTGCGATTTTACCTCTATCCAGTATGATGAACCTGTCAGAGACGGAATATACATGATAAATATTATGACTGATGAAAATAACCGACTTCCCTTTTTCTTTTATGTCCACCACAAAATCAAGCAGCCTTTTTGTTTCGGTCAGGGAAAGACCCATTGTCGGCTCATCTAAAATGATCAGGTCTGCATTGAAGTACAAAGCTCTTCCGATTGCAACACCCTGCTTCTCTCCGCCTGATAGAGTCGCAACTTCCACGTCAACTGTTAGTGCTTTGGATGTGAACCCTATGTGTGTACGGAGCATTCGCTCTGTTTCCTGCCTCTGCTTCCTTATTTTGATGAACCCGAACCTGTCGGTCAGTTCTCTCCCGGCGAACATATTACGCCACATTGTCTGCAGGTCGGCTAAGGCACGTTCCTGATAGACTGTTTCTATACCTATCTGGCGTGACCTCTTAACCGAATGGTTTTTAGTAACGTCTTTTCCCTTATAGTAGATAGTGCCTGACGTCGGACGATGCACACCGGTTATGATTTTAATGATAGTAGATTTTCCGGCGCCATTGTCTCCCACCAATGCAACGATTTCCTGCTTTCCGATCTGGAAGTTAATATTATCCAGAACATTCACCCGCCCGAATGATTTATATATGGATTCTAATCGTAAAAGTTCATCATCAGCCATTTTTATCAAACCTGATAGTTTAAGATTTATCTAATGCCCAGTTCTGCCAGGGGCGCCACCAAATCGATATTTTCAGGTCCTATTATAGCAGCGCCGGTATTAATATGCAGTCCGGAAAAACCGTATTTTACTGTCAAAGCTATCTGGACAATCGGCAGGAAACCCTGGAGAAAAGGCTGCTGGTCCAATACGGCCCCTATCCATCCGTCTTTGATAGCAGCTGCAGTAGCGGCGCTCAGGTCAAACCCTGCACCGAACACATCACCCGGTTTTAAACCGGCTGCGTTCAGGTAGGTACCCATTGTGGAAGTAAGGGCCCCGTGGTCAGCAATGATAAGTTTGACATCGGGATTTCTCGCTATGTAACTTGCGATTACCGGTGTTCCTAAGGAAGCATCCGAGTTGATTGCATCGGTAATTTCCAGGTAATCTACTATGACACCCATCTCTTCAAGTGCATCAATGCAGCCTTTTGTCCGTAAGCCCCTTGTTTCCTGGCCTAAAAGTCCCCATACCAATGCCTTGTCCCCGGCTTTTAAACCGGCTCTCTGTGCAGCTGCTTTCGCGAGGTTTACCCCGGAAGGATAGAGTTCCTGTCCTACGTACCCGAAACCTTCTGCACTATACTTTTCTTCGATAGCCGGCAGAGTTGTGTTCTGGGAAGTTACCACGATACCCTTAGCCCGTGCTTCATCGACCAGGGGGGCAAACGCAGCGACTCCCGGATGGCCCATTATTGCAATTCCGTCAGGCTGCATTGCAACAGCATCCTTGAATTGTGCAACCATCTTGTCGGGCATCCAGTCCGACCAAACATACCTGACCTCACAGCCCAAAACTGCTTCCGCAAGCTTTGCTCCCCTGTAAACCACAGATGCAAAGGAACCACCCTCGGGACCACCGGGAAAAAACACGATGGAAACATCCGAAAATGCCTTTCCCTCTTCCGCTGCTTTCACCTCCGCGGACCCTTCACCGAACACCATAGCTTGCAGGCCCAGCATCAGCAGCAACGACAATAGCGCGGTAATGATCTTTTTGTTCATACAAATCCTCCTGTGTATATTGAAACTCATGGTTATTACACACCAGGTTTCCATTCCGGGCAACTGGTTATTTCCCCAGGTTTTACCTGGGTATTTACACAGGAAACTCAGAGGTCAATAGGCCTTGATAAGATTTACCAGTTCAACTTTGTTCTGGACTCCCAGTTTTTTATAAATATTGTGTATATGGTAATCAACGGTACTCCGGGATATGTTCAGTTCATCGCTTATTTCCTTGTTCAGGTAACCCTCAATAAGCAGGGTTACCACCTGTTTCTCCCGGTTCGATATGCGGTATTGCTTACATACATTATTCAGAACTATTTCTCTACTCGTATCATCGTTACCGTTCAAGCTTTGTCTGAGAAAAAGTTCAAGTTTTTTACTCATTTCCCTGATATCTTTGTTTTGAAGTTTTTCATTGTTTTGAATAATATTTTCGACTTTGATCTGTATCTCCTCAATGAGGAAAGGTTTACAGATGTAATCCACGGCCCCCATGGACAGGGCTTTTATTTTTTCGTCTGCAGTATTTTTAGCTGTCAGGAAAATAAAGGGGATGTGGCTTAACTCCGCCGTATTGTGTATTTCGAGAAAAAGTTGATACCCGTCAATACCGTCCATCATAATATCGGAAATGATAAGATCCGGTACCGGGATCAGGGAAATTTTCTTTATTGCTTCTTCTCCGTTGATGGCTGAAAAAACATTGTATTTGGATTTGAGGGAAGTCTGAAGAAAGGCCAGCATATCGATATTGTCGTCAATAATAAAAATTGTATGTTTACTCTGATCGAAGTCTATCTGTTCCAGATCGTGTACCACCGGAAAGATTCCGGGTGAAGAAGGAGAGTGTATCGAAGTCCGGGGTATTTCACCCTGCGATATAGTGTACTTCTCCAGAATTACCGAAAATTCCGTACCTCCGGTTAGTTCGCTCTCTACCTTTATTTTGCCGCCCAGGGAGGCTACAACGTTCTTTACTATGAAAAGCCCCATCCCTATTCCCTGGATATTCCGCTTTTCGTGCGATAATTGATAAAACGCTTCGAATATATGCAGTTTCTGTTCTTCGCTTATTCCGATTCCATCATCCTTAACTTTCAGGATGACCGCCGTATCGGAGGTTTTCAGGGTAATATGAATAGCTCCCCCGGGGTCGGTATATTTTATGGAATTCTCAACAAGATTGTTAATTATCCTGTCCAGAGCGTAAGGGTCCGCTTTTATCATCACCTTTTTTTCCAGATCGTATGTAATTGTGATGTTTTTTTCTTCAGCAAAACTGGTAAACAGAGTGATTTCATTTTCGAGAGCTTTCGTAAAATTGACAATTTGATTATGATTGTAAAATATTTTCTTTGTTGTCAGCTTTTCAGCATCCAGATAATTAACCATGTCCCGAGAAAGTTTATCGATATTCTGTTTGATAATCTCCAGATCTTCGTTCATTCCCACTGTTTTTATGTATTTATCAAGATAGTTTTTTATCAGTGTCAAAGGTGTCTTAACTTCGTGGGCAATATTTATAAAAAACATGGTCTTCTGTCTGCTGGACTTATCCCGTTCCTCCATAATCTGTTTCAGCATTCTTTTTTCACGCTCTATGGAGCGGTTTTTTTCTGTAATGTCCCGGGTGATACCGAAAGTTCCGATAATTTCACCTTTTTCATTAAAAAAAGGATATTTTTTTATCAGCACACTGTACTTATTTCCGGTCCTTAATATTTGTTCCTCTGCTTCTATGCTGACAGGATCGCCCGTGGCAAGTACACTCTTTTCTTCCTGTAAAGACCGGTCGGCTATGCTCTTCTGAAAGAAATTATAATCTGTCTTATTGATTGCTGCGGACGGGTCTTCCAGTCCCAGATGCAGGGCGAGTGCATTATTAATCAGTACAAAACATGACGATTTATCCTTGAAATATATATTGTCCGTAGTTGTGTCCATAATATTGGCCAATATGGATTTAAAGCTAAAATCCTTATTATAAAGTAAGATGCAGATGATAATAATGACGCCATAGATAAGCTGTGTCCAGAATGAGGTAAACCCTACGGCAACTATACCCGCTTCCAGGGAACCGATTATAATAGCGCCGATAAACGTTCCCAGTATTGTGCCGGAGCCTCCGAACATCGATGTTCCGCCTATGAATACGGCTGCCAGGGTAGGAAAAAGATACCCCTGTCCCTGACTTGGCCAGAAATATCCTACTTCCAGGTTACTTAAGATTCCGGAAAATGCCGAAAAGAACCCCATCTGGAGAAAAACAACAATCTTGATGATTTTTATTTTTTTATTCCGTCTCTCCGGTTTTTTCTTGTTTTCACTGATGAAAAGTATATGGGAACTGAAATTAAAACGTTTGAAAAGAATGAAAAAAAGTATAGCGAAAGACAGAAACCAGATACTTTGTGCCGGAATTAAATTCGCTAACCTTCCTACGCTTAGTTGATAAAAAACTGTCTCTTTCGCCTTTATGAGGGATATGCCCTGTCCTTTCGCAAGAACATTTACCAGCCCCCGCCAGAAGAACATGGTTCCCAGTGTGGCTACAATGGATGGAATCCCGAATTTTATTATCATTACATAGTTTAAAAATCCGGCCAGGATACCAAACAGAAGAGAAACAAAGGCAGCCAGCCAGATGTTCTGGGTAACTTGAAGAGTGGAACTGAAAACCCAACCCGTCATGGCTAAAACGGAAGGAAAAGAAAGATCAAGTTCTCCCAGAATGACAATCGGAGTCATTGCCAGAGCCAGGATGCCCATAAAAGGAATTGTAGACATAAAGGAACTGTAAATATGTTTACTTAAAAAAACTTTTGGATCCAGCACAAGAAAGATGAGGAACAGAATAGAAAGTATTATTAAAACACTTGTCTGGATTTTCAGGTGTTTAATACTCAATAATCTTGGCTTCATACTCTTCATACGTCTGCGCGATACCGGCCAGGTTAAAAATTATGATAGGGTGACATCATTAGGACGTCAAGAGTATAGGTTACGTGTCTATCAGGGATGGGATACCACGCCTGTCCATGAGGATAAGTGGTAGTAGGACAGGTTACCAGGGCTGTTTATCTTTCTTTGCGTGGTACACCTGTTTAAAAAGGTCCCATAACGTAGCTGACGGGGGTTCTGCGTGTATGAATAGCCACTCACCGGTTACAGGATGGGGAAACCCGAGAGCATACGCGTGGAGAGCAATGCCTCCGCCTGGAATCGTCCTGGGGAATCCATATTTAACATCCCCCTTGATGTGACAGTTTATCCGTGCAAGCTGACAGCGGATCTGATGATGTCTGCCGGTAACCAGGAGGATTTCCAGGAAGGTATACCGGTCCGACAAACCTACACGACGAAATCGAAGAACCGCCTTCTTCCTGCCTTTACCGGGATAATCAAAAGCGTAGGACTTATTATTTTTCCCGTCTTTTTTACAATAGTGAGTGAGGATCCCCTCCTCTTCTTCAGGTGACCCGTCGAGAACAGCCCAGTACGTTTTTTCAAAGGCTGCCTGGCCGAACCCGGCATTCAGCCGTGCTGTGGATTCCGAGGTTTTCCCGAATATCACTACACCGCTTGCGGGCTTGTCGATACGATGAACAAGCCCGATGTAGGCATTACCCCTTTTCTTTGATCGTAAATAATCTGCCGCATAATCCATGAGGGATATATCATCGGACCGGTCGTGCTGTACACCGATACCGCAGGGTTTTCTCACTGCCAGGACAGCCTCATCCTCGTATAGAACCTGGACATTCCTATTCAATAATTGCATATCATATAGTACTATTTATCCCTGAAGTCAACAAAGGAGTCAATCCATGCTTCTTCCCTTAAGTGATGACAATTCCGATCGCCTTACCAGGCCGGTAGTGAATTACCTCTTTATCGCCGTCAATGTATTCGTATTCCTCTTTCTCCAACAGTTTGGAAACAATCTGGAATTCACAAACGCTTTTTCCACCGTCCCCGGGGAAATACTCACAGGCCGGGACATCGTTACCCAGAGCCGGATCGTGCGTGACGCTGCAACCGGAAAAGTATTTCGGATACCCGGACTGATGGCAACACCTGTTCCTGTTTATTTCACCCTTCTTACGTCTATGTTCATGCACGGTGGATTTGCACACATCGCAGGGAATATGCTCTTCCTCTTCATTTTCGGGGATAATATCGAGGACCGTATCGGACATGTGAGGTATCTGTTCTTCTATCTTTTCTGCGGTGTTGCAGCATCCCTGGCCCATGTATTGTTTTCGTTTTTTTCCCAAGCCAATCTATACATTCCCAGCCTGGGAGCTTCCGGGGCAATTTCCGGTGTACTCGGAGGATATCTCATCCTCTTTCCCAGGAAAAGGGTCCTGGTGCTGATTTTCCGTTTTCTTGCCACGGTTCCCGCCCTGGCAGCCATCGGAATATGGTTTTTGTTTCAGCTTATAAGCGGACTCGGCATGCTGGGGGGAGGCTCCCAGGCCGGGGGTGTTGCCTATGCGGCCCATATCGGAGGGTTCGTCATAGGAGTCCTCTTTATCAGGCTGTTTGCCATGGGAAGAGAAGCCCCCGGCAGGAGGAGACCCTGGTGAGGGCAGACACCGCCCTGGTAACCGGCAGAGACCGCATCATCAAAGCCCTCAACCTCGAGCAGCCCGACCGTGTTCCTCTGTGGATTCACGCTATCAACGAAACCTCGATTTCAAATATCGCGAAAGTACTGTTTGACAACGTTCCTGAAGCAAAACCTCTTGTCCTGATGAACCGGGAGGAAATGGCCGCCTTGTTCACTACCGCCCTTAAGCTTCATGTTCATCTCGGCATTGACGGTATTACCACCATGGAAGTGGACTCGGGAACTCTCCAGGACAATGGGCTGTATAAAAACAGCTGGGGATGCGTGATGAAACTGAATCCCCATGGGCTGCCGTTCCTTGTGGAACCTCCCATAAAAAACAGGGAAGACGTTGCACACTACACCCCTCCTGTTCTTTCTCCAGAGACTCTCCTTCTGCTCAATGCATCCGTTCAGGCAACCAAGGGGAAACTGGCTCAGTTTTTCATACTCCGGGGAACCTTTGTCCGGAACACTCGTCTTCGAGGTATGGAACAGTTTCTCATGGATTGTATGGATGATCCCGTATTCGTCCACGAATTGTCGAACATGACCGTTGAGTTTAATCTGAACCTCATCGATACGGCTATGGATATGGGAGCCGAGATAATCGTGATAGAGGATGATGTGGCGGATAAAAACTCCACCCTCCTCTCTCCCCACCTTTATGCGGAGCTCATCGCTCCCTATAATAAACGGCTGGTGGAACGGGTCCATTCCCTGGGTGGGCATAGCGTTTTTCACAGTGACGGAAACCTCTGGGGCATCATGGATCAGATCATCGACACCGGGTACCATGGCCTTAATCCCCTGGAACCAGGTGCAGGCATGGATCTGGGAAAGATGAAAACCAGACACGGCGATTCCCTCTGTCTTTTAGGGAACATAGACTGTGGACAGCTGCTCTGCAATGGAACACGTGAGGATGTGGATACGGCAGTCCTGGAGGCTATTCAGGCGGCGGCTCCCGGCGGCGGATATATCCTCTGTTCTTCAAACTCGATCCATCCCGGAGTGAAGCCTGAAAATTTCATCACTATGGTAGAAAGTGCAAATAAATATGGAAAAGATTACAGCGAGGCAAAAACAACATGAAAATAGCTGCATTTAATGAACAACTCCATTCCTGACTGCATTATCTGCGGCAGCCGGTGGAGCCTCTTTCATACGAAAAGGGACTGCCTCTGCTATTACCGGTGTCCCGGGTGTTCGTTTATCTATCTCCACCCTGATCACCATCCTGACCCTGAGGTAGAAAAAGAAAGATACCTCCTCCATGATAATTCGATGGCAAATACCGGTTACGTGGACATGCTTAACCGTTTTATTCAAACCCATATCCTGCACAGAATCCGGCCGGCCTCAGCTGTACTTGATTTTGGTTCAGGTCCGGAACCGGTCCTTTCACACTTACTGAAACAACGGGGATTCATCTGTGATTCATACGACCCTTTTTTTACTTCGTTCCAGCCGGACATGCACAATCGGTACGACATGATCATTCTCTTTGAAGTGATGGAACATCTTATCGACCCTGTGCATGTCATGTCTTCATTGTTTTCTCTCCTCCATGATGGAAAATACTGTGTTGTTTCAACCAGGTTCCTTCCGGAGCAGCCGGATCAATTCGAAACGTGGTGGTACAGAATGGACATTACCCATCGATCTTTTTTCAATGCTGAAACGTTGTATACCCTTGCAGAACGTACCGGGTTCTTACCGGTGCAAACTAATGGAAAGAAGTGTATTGTAATCAAAAAGAAACCAAACATAAATTATACTTATTAGAGCTATTATATGTTTTATCAATTGATCCTTTTGCCATATCAGTGTATAATAAAAACATGAAAGCACTCACCTGGCAAGATGAACTCCAGGATAGCATCACTTCCATAAAAGAACTGAAACCATTACTTCAATTGAACGACAAGGAAGTGGTCCGGCTCGAAGACATCGTTAAAAAACACCCTTTCCTCATCACCCGCTACTATATGGGTTTGATCAATCCGAATGACCCTCTCGATCCGATCCGGAATATCGCAATTCCATCTCTCGAGGAAATCAGCACATCCGGAGTGTTCGATACCAGCGGCGAACTGAAAAGCACGAAAACACCCGGCCTTCAGCATAAATACAGGCAAACAGCACTTCTTCTCCTTACAAACCGGTGCGGCATGTACTGCCGTTTCTGTTTCCGCAAACGTCTTGTGGGCGTGGAAACTAAGGAGATCCTTCGCAATTTCGATGTCGCCGTCGACTACATCGCAGAACATCACGAGATCAACAACGTACTAATCAGCGGCGGCGATCCCCTGATTCTCGAAGCAAAACTGCTGGGAGAACTGCTGGGAAAACTCTCTTCCATAGATCATCTTAAGTTTATCCGTATCGGTACCCGGATCCCTGTGGTGCTTCCTAACAGGATTATCAAGGATCCGTCCCTGCTGTCGATGTTCAACCGGTACTCCACACCGGAGAAAAGGGTGTACGTTGTTACACAATTTGATCATCCCAGGGAGATTACCCCGGCGTCCACGTGTGCAGTCCACAAACTCATTCGATCCGGAGTTATTGTAAGCAATCAAACGACCCTGCTGAAAGGTGTCAACGACGATCCTGTTATCCTGGCGGATCTTCAGAATAATCTGACCCGAATCGGCGCCATCCCGTATTACATTTTTCAGTGCAGACCGGTAAAACGGGTAAAATCCAAGTTTCAGCTTTCCTTAAGGAAAGCCCTCGATATCGTCGAAGAAGCAAAAGAGATGATGAACGGCCATTCCAAACGGTTCAAATTCTGCATGTCCCATAACGCTGGAAAGATTGAGATCATCGGTACATTAGGTGATGACATCCTGTTTAAATTTCACCAGGCCAGGGACCCGGAGATGCTGGGACGTGTATTCAGTGTACCTGTGGCCACTTCCGACGGCTGGCTGGATGATATCGATCTTACCCAAAAAGACATGGACGAACTGGCAAGCTGAGCATCCTGCGGTTGATTATGGAATACATGCCTGTTGTGGATGTACCGCTGATGTCGGGGTAAAGCAAAGCGACACGGCAGCCTTGCAGCCAAGGGGATTACTATCTTTCTTTAACTACGATTCTGTTGAAAGTATCTACATTTTCGTTGATACTCTACCGATGGGGTTTCTGCATAACAAAATGAGAAATGAACCGGTATGCACTTCCTGAGAATACACGATAAAAAGATCCAGCGTCACATCGTAAGATACCGGCAGGTTTTCTCGATCCTGCTGAAATATGGATTCGCGGAAGTTCTCTCCTTTAAAAAACGTCTCCGGGGTTTCCGGAAACTTTCTGTAAAACAACAGAAACGTCTCGATGTCCCCCTCTCCAGCCTGTCCCGCTGGGAGCGTGTACGCCTTGTCCTGGAAGAACTCGGTCCGACCTTTATTAAATTCGGACAGATTATGAGCAGCCGGCCGGACATCCTTCCTGTTGAACTCATTCATGAACTGGAGAAACTCCAGAGTTCGGTTACCCCCTTTCCCAGTGATAAATCCATCGAAATAATCGAATCCAGCCTGGGGGGAAAAATCGCAACCCTTTTCCAGTCATTCTCAGAAGAACCGATAGCTTCAGGGTCCATTGCCCAGGTGCATCGGGCGATTCTTCATAACGGCATGTCGGTGGTAATCAAGGTGAGACGGCCGGATATCGTACGCATCATCGAGACCGACATAGAAATCATGCTCAATATCGTTCCCATTCTGGAAAAGGTGTTCCTCCGGTCCGAAACGCTCAATACCAGGGACATCATTGGTGAATTCGGCAGGATTCTGCACACCGAACTCGATTTCACAAACGAAGCACTCCATATAGAGCAGATTAGAGAGAACTTCAGAGAAGATGACGACATCTACGTACCAAAGATAGTACAACACTATTCTACAGAGTGCATCCTGACCATCGAGTATATCGACGGTGTATCCGTCTCAGATACTGAAGCGGTTATCGCGAAGGGCTACGATCGAAAAAAACTGGCTGCAACATGTGTTTCCCTCATGGCAAAGCAGATTTTTGTTCATGGTTTCTTTCACGCGGACCCCCATCCAGGAAACATCTTTATTCTTCCGGGGCACAGGATCTGCTTTCTGGATTTCGGCATGATCGGGGTGCTCCTCCCGAGGCAGAAGGCCCACCTGGGAGATATGATCATCGGGCTGGTCAACCAGAACATCAGAAAAACCACGAAGTCCCTCCTCCGTATCTCCTGGAGCAAAGACACCCATAACGTTGATTCGTTGGAGTACGATGTGTTCCGTCTTCTGGAACGGTATTCCCACGTATCCCTGAAACACATAGATATGGGAAAACTGTTGAGCGAAACCATCAACCTGATCCTTTCTTACGGTCTAAGGATACCTCCCAATATTTTTGTTCTTTCAAAGGCGCTGGTCACCATCGAAGGGGTAGCCAGGAAACTCTATCCCGAGTTCAATACCATAGACCATATCGAGCCATTCGCCCGGAAGATTATTATGGACAGGGCCGATCCGGCAACTTTGGGAAAGGAATTCCTCTTTTCTTCCCTGGAATTTCTGGAAATTCTTAAGGATTCTCCCGATGATATTCAGGAAATCTTAAGCTGGCTGAAACAGGGGAAGGTACAGATCGATTTCGATCTGAAAGGGATAGAACGGATCCTGAAAAAAGGGGATCAACTTTCCAACAGGCTTGCCTATGCAATTGTGTATGCCTCCCTGGTAATAGGATCTGCCCTCGTTATGGGCTCCCGTATACCTCCATTGTGGAATGAAATACCCATAATCGGTATTTTAGGATTTTCCACCGCCACAATCGTGGGTATTTGGCTCCTTTTCACGATAATATTCAACAAATAATCCCGTTTTCTGCCGAAAATAATACAAGCATGAAGCAGGAAGAGCTTTTAAAGTTCAATTCTCTCGATATTATCCTTATATGCGGTCTGCCTGGTTCAGGAAAATCTCACTTCGCAAAGAAGTATTTCAGACATTCCGGATTTAAAAGGATCAACCGCGTTGAGATACGGAAACATCTCTACAGCATGTTCAATTTTGGTGATCCCTGGAAAGAAGTGTACTTCGATGATGAATCTGAACACCTGGTGAAACATGTGGAACGTAAACTGTTGGAACACCTTCTGTTTACCCATAAGAAGGTCCTGATCGATAACACCAGTGTAACAAAACCTTCACGAAAATCATACGTTTCAACTGCAATCCGCTATAAAAAATCGATAGGCGTTGTCTATCTGGCAACTTCTGCACAGATATGTATGCAGCGCAACAAGGATCGCGGCAGTGACCTCCCGGAAGAGGTCATCTCCCATTTGTATGCTCTTCGGGAGGAACCTGACTTCTCCGAGGGATTCAAAGAAATACTGATACTGGAAAGTTATTGATACTGGAATTTCCTGCCTGTTTCACGATAGAATAGAGTAAGATACAAAGTAAGGAGCGGTAATGAAGAGCATCGTGTATTCAACCAGACTTTCTTATGACAAGAATTACAAAGGCCCTGATGAGATAATTCTTGAAATCTGGATTGAAAATCTACGGATCTGTATAAATGAAAAAAACATGGCTTTCACAAGCCAGAGTCCGAGAACTGCGATCAATCATTTTGGTACATTTAATCTTCCTGACAAATTCTGTGAAGGGGTGAAAACACTTATCGAATCCAGGGAGATCTTTGAAGCCGGTAACGTAAAAGTGTTTACCAATCTGAGAGTACAGCTCAAGCAGAACAAAAGCCAGCATACCATTATAAAGAAATAACCAAGGAGGCAATCGATATGGCAGGAGATACCCTCGAAGAAAAACGGAGTAAACTGACAGCCCTCATGGCAGCCCGATCCGAAGCAAACTGTTCGAAAACGGTATCGAAAGCGAGTGACGTTTATCGGGAGGAGGAAATCGAAGACCTTGAGGCTGAAATCCGAAAACTCGAACAGAAGTTAACAACCTGATAGCAGGACTAATAACAGGAGTACAGATATGTCTGATGAGAAGCGTAGAACTCCCCGTTTCAGAATCCACCAGATGATCGAAATCCAGTTTTCTAAAGAGACATTCATCCTTTCCAAAGGGATCAATTTAAGTGAGAACGGACTGCTCTGTATAACAGAAAAGTATATCGACCCCTATACTAAAATTTTCATTATGCTGGAAATTCCCTTGAAACATGAAACGTTTACCCTGAAAACCGATGGTGTTGTAATCCGTTCCGAAGAAACAGGGGGTGAATTTTACACCGGTATCGAGTTTACTTCTTTATTCGGTAGTGAACGGCTTAACATACGAAAATATCTGGAAGAAAAAACCGCAGCCGAATCTTCGGCTGATTAGAGTTCTTCCAGGTCTTCCGTTCTATTCTGGTATTCAAGGATACTCGAACGAATGTATTTGAATACCAGTGGATACACTAAGTTGTAGAAGTACAGCTTCTGCAGCGCAGACTTCTCTCTGACCTGAAAAAACTGTTTTATCTTTTTAATCTCTTTTCGCATATACTGTTCATAATTGACATACTCAACCGAGAGGTCCTCCAGCTGAAACAGATTGAACGCGAAATCGCCCTTCATTTTATCCTGGTACTCACCGAGCTTTTCCAGAAGACTGAATAACGAATAGTTTTTATTAATATAATCCCTTACTTTTATACTGTCATTATTCAGCTTCCTCAGGAATGCTTTGTACTTTTTCGGGTAGATCGCCTTTATGATGTTGTCTTTACGAACCATGATGTTTTTCTTGTTAAAGACATCTTCTATCGCTTGAATCACATACTTGTTTCCCCGGTAATACTCGAGAAATTCGATTATTTTATCAGCCCCGTTTTCCCCTTTTTCCAGCAGGGATTCCGCCTGTTTGGCAATATCTTCCGGCAGGGCCGGATTAACCTGAATGCTGTAGGTTATAAATTCCGCGTTTTTTTTATCTTTCAGAACTACTTTACTCAGCTTGAACAGATCCTCACGTTCTATTTCCCTGTAATATCCGAACATTGCCGAAGCCTCTCTTCTTAATCTATTATAATATGCATCTACAACACCGGTATCCCTGAGTACCTCGTAGAACGATTCTGATATACGGAGTCCGCCGATAGGAGCCGTAGCTTCCATCCGTTTCGCATCGATAACGGGAATACCGATGACATCCCACTGCTTTGCTCCATCAGGTCCAAAACTTCCGATGGTAACCTGTCCGATATTTGCCCCTATCCTGATGCGTATCTGGAATAACGCGTTCATCGCAGAAGAGAGCTCCAGATTGTTTCGAAGCATACTGATTATTTCAAATGCACGCTGAAGTGTTTCTTTGGTTTCAGGGTCTACATCACCATAGATAAATTTATCATTTGCCTGATTGAACAGGGCGCACACCCGCTGCATCTCCACACAGGTATAGAACAGCTCCTTGGAAATGTACCTGATCGCTTCCTGTTCACCCATGGAGCGCACTTTTGCATCCAATAACCCGCCAAAATGAAACATCATGCTGTCACCTTCAATTTTATTGAGATAACCGCCGTGCCTTTTAAGTACCCAGCTGAATGCCGTGTATAACCCGTTGAGAACCGCCTGGTTTTCCATGGGGCTTAAAAACTTGGAAAGATGGGTGTAGTCCGCTATATCGATAAAACCGATGCCGATAGTGGTCTCTTGAGAGCTTTTTGGAATCTCACCGAGTTCGAACACTGCATCAACAAGCTGTTTTGGCAGGAAATACTCTTCCAGTTCTTTCCGGAAAGAAATTTCTTTTGAAGCCAGCTCAAGGGCTTTCTGTGTTTTGGAAATCTTTTCGGCGGAGGTACTATCCGAATGGACAAGATTACTCTCAAGTTCTGTATGTCCTGCCCCGATGTCTTCGCCATCCCCGATAAGGTTCGCTACCCGTTTTGCTTCCATGAATGACGTTTTAATTACTCCCTTGCAGTTCCGTTTTTAATTACAAATAATGGTATCGTAAAAAAGTTCCATTTGCAACCTACTCTATATGTCGTCATTTCCTATGGAAAAACTCCATCATAAACGTGCAGAAAAATCATTTATCTCTGCATATGTTTGTGTTAGAATAAGAACGCGTTAACCGGAATGAAAGAGAAACTGTCTGATTCACAACTCGGAACGATCAAAAAGAAACTGAAGGCTTCCGACCGGGTGTTATACATCATATCCTCAGCCCTTATTGAAGAAGAGGCTACAGCGGATATGGAACTAATGGTCGCTGAACTGGAAAACTGCTGGAAAGAGATAAAGGACCTGGATGGAACAGTCAGACTCCTTACCGAAAAAACCATCTCCCTCACCAAACGGGAGCAGGGGTCCCGAAGTCCGAAGTAAACGAAGGGATATCATCCTCTTTCTGTTATTCACCTCACCCTTCCTTGGGGAAATGCTTTCCGGTTCACAACCTCCGGTTGAATGGCTTAACCCGGCTGGCGCATTAATCATTATCGTTTTTTATGGAACGGGAACCCTCCTCATACGGGAGGCAAGATCACGGTGGGATTTGGGTTGGAGCATCGTCTTTCTCGCTATTGCTTACGGGATCATCGAGGAAGGTATCATGATGCAGTCCTTTTTCAACCACAACCATGCTGACCTCGGGGATTTAGCCCGGTACGGCATGTTTTTTGGTGTTCAATGGCCGTGGACCATCATGCTGATTGTATACCATGGATCGATAAGCACACTCATTCCTCTATCCCTGGCCGATTTTCTCTGGCCGGACAGGAAAAAGCTTAACCTGCTGGGGAAAAAAGGCATTTTCATCACAAGTACCGGATTTATCCTGATATCCTTGGGGATGATGGTTGTCATCTGGCAACAACAAGGAGCCTTTGCAGACCCTTACCGCCCCGACCCCATGCTCTTATCCGGAAGTGCCGTTACTGCAGGTTTTTGTATTGCCTCGGCCTACCTGTTTAACAAAGCTTCCTTTGCTTCGACCACTGTTCCAATAGCTCCGCCTTTTTTATTTGGCTTGGTTGCATGTTTTTTTATGCTGTTCAATCTGCTTTTTCCTTATTCAATGGCTTCCTTGGGTATTGAAAGCTGGATAACCCTGTTGTTCCAGGGCGGCGGAATAGTTGTTGTTGTATTATTTTTCCGCTTTCAGGTATTCAACAAGAACGCCACCCCCAGGCATCACATCGGCTTTGTATCCGGTGCGATCCTGATCCTCATCCTGCTTACACCGGTTCATCATTTTGCAAACCAGATGAAGGGTATGGTGTATGTTGG
>JAJSAL010000135.1 GCA_024274705.1 Spirochaetota bacterium | reverse complement strand
GTAACTGGTCTACAGCAGTAAATATTTTCTGTTGCCGATGCTCATCATTTTTGCGAAACATTTTTCCCCTCCCCAGGTTGGGTTAATCATATCATATTTCGATACAAAGGGGAATTCGTGACCTTTTTGCAGGGGAGTCATAAAAGTAAAGAAAAAGCTTCTTTTTTAGTAAGGGAATTACAGGGCAGGCATGGAATCAAAGCAATAGCACTGCAGGGGGATGTTTCGATTGAACGTGATGTCTTCCGTCTCTTCGATGAAAGTCTGTCACACTTCCCGAACATCGACATCCTGGTTAATAATGCCGCGGTTTCTCCTACTTCATTGGTTTCTGAAACGTCTTTGGATATCTGGAATAAAACATTCCAGACGAATCTGGTAGGTACGTTCCTGACATCCAGAGAAATGGTGAAACGTCTGCGAACTGCCAAAAAACCCGGAAGGATTGTCAACATTTCATCTGCTGCAGCTTCTCTCGGTTCTACCAGCGGACGGGCTCACTATGATGCAAGCAAAGGAGGTGTAAACTCATTCACCTTATCCCTGGCAAAAGAAGTCGCTAAAGAAGGAATTTTGGTAAACGGTATAGCTCCGGGGATGATAATGACAGATCTGGTCGAAAAGAGGGTTAAAGCAAACATGGAGATATATCTTTCCAGGATTCCATTAGGGAGAATAGCGGACCCCCGGGAAATTGCTGATGTTGTAGTATTTCTCTGTTCAGAAAAATCAGGCTATATGACGGGTACCATCGTGAATGTAAGCGGCGGATTGCTATTAGGATAATGTGCGGATTACGTTCAATGGAGGAATAATGAATCAGCTTCAAAGGGTATTAACAGCACTGCAGTGTAAAGAACCCGATTACGTACCGACCTTTGAGTTTGACATAAACAAGGGAGTGATGAAACACTTGACCGGATCGGAGGACATCCTGGACGCGGCAGATATCCTCGATCTCGACGGCATCGTTGTACGTCCGACGTATCAAAAAGAGTTTATCAGTGAAAAAGTATACCTCGATGAATGGGGATGCAAGAGACAGGTTTCCAACGAAACACTTGCGGTTATCATAGAGAGCCCTATTAAGGATTTAAAGGATCACGGTGATTACACGTTTCCCGACCCTTATGCTCATCACAGGTTTGAGGAACTGGAAAGAACGGTGAATCGATATGGAAGTACAAAGGCCGTTATCCTCAATGTAAGGGACATATTTTCCGATCTTAGGGACCTTCTCGGATATGAAAACGCATTGGTTGCACTGGTAACAGAGCAGGATCATGTTAAAGCCCTGCTTGATCGTATAATTGAATACAACTGGACACTTGCTAAACTCGTCGCTGAAAAGTTTGATCTTACTATTGTGGTGACAACAGATGATATCGCTGCTAACCGGGGTTTGATTTTCAGTCCCAAAGTATTTTTCGAGCTTCTTGGTCCGAAGTTCAAAGAAGTTATCCACGGATTTAAAACCCTTGGGTATTACTGCATAAAGCACTGTGATGGGTATATCATGGATGTTCTGGACTACTGGATCGACTGCGGAATAGATTGTATAGATCCTATCGATCCGAATGCAGATATGGATCTTGAATATATTAAAAATAAATACGGCAGCCGGGTATGTATAAAGGGCAATGTCAATTGTGAAACCGCATTGGTCAATGGAACAGAACAGGAGGTGGAAGAGGAGGTTAGAGACTGTATCAGAAAAGCCGCCACAGGGGGGGGATATATTCTCTCTTCCAGCAACACTATCCATTCGGGTGTCAGACCGGAAAACTACCGGGCTATGCTGCGTGCTTTACGGGAATACGGGAAGTATCCGTTAGATAGATACATCCACAGTTGAATAGTGTACATGGCCAAAGGCAGGGTACCCTGTCCTAAAAAAGCCGAAAGGTCCGGAACTCACTTAACCGGCATGACATCTGTTAAGGACTTCCTTACCCGGCACTCCCTGGGTGAAACACCGTGTACTGCCTTGAAGCTGTGGCAGAAGTGACTTAAGTTATTGAACCCGCACTGGAGGGAGATAGTAAGGACAGAGTCTTTTGTGGTGATAAGGAGTTCTTCCGCTTTTCTGCACCGGAGCTCATTTAAATACTGGGTAAAGGTCTTTCCTGTTTCCTGTTTGAACAGGGCGTGGAAATGGCTTCTGCTCAAGGGACAGAACTCCAGGACATCCTGGATGGTGATGGGGTTCATGTAATCCGCTTCCAGATACATGCATACATCCTGGATGTGGCTGTTGGAAAGGGGTTGCCCCATAGACCCTTTTACCGGCGCTTTGAATTTCTTGTCCCGGAGTACGGTAATGAGGAGTTCGATCAACTTATGTTTGATCGCCCATGAGTATCCCCTGTACCGGTTCTGGAATTCCCAGAGCATGCTTTCACATATCTTGTCCCCCCGTTCGGACCCGATACCGGAAAGGCTGATCAGGCTCCTCCGCCTTGCGTAGATCTTTATCTGCCCCAGGACGTAGAGGGCGTCTTTCTCCACGTTGACCGATTCGGAGAACAATTCCTGGTCGAAATAGATCTGGTATATTCTGCTTATCTGCCCTCTTTTGCAGTACAGGCTGTGCTCCTGTGCGGACGGGTAGAAGATGATATCTCCCTGGTGTATCTTTTCCTCGCCGGAAGTAGAGTTCTGAAATCCGGCACCTTCGAAGGAGTACACAATTTCATGTAGGGAGTGACGGTGCTTGTGCATATTACTCCTGTTTTTATCACTTATCTCCAGGTTTCGGATAAAAAACAACTGTTTCATAGAGGTACATCATATGCTAAAAATCGAAATCAGACAATAGTACAAAAAAAAGAGACAATTCTGGTAGCAAATCGATAGGTAAATAGGATACATTATTATTTTATTATCACGGATAACATGAGGTTAATTTGTTATGGATAAAAGAAGAATAGTAATAACCGGGATGGGGACGGTCAATCCCCTGGGAAATAATGTTCAGGACACCTGGGACAAGGTAGTTCAGGGAAAGTCGGGAATTGGAGAAATTACCAAGTTCGACGCTTCCCAGATGCCTGTCCGTATAGCCGGAGAGGTAAAAGATTTCGACTATCAGACCTGTTACGATGAAAACAGCCTGAAACTGGCAAAACGGATGGACCAGTTCATGCATTTTGCTGCCGCAGGTGTAAAAGAGGCGCTGGAGCACTCCGGTCTTGTTGTATCCAGGGAACCTGAAAGGATCGGTATCTGTGTGGGAAGCGGTATCGGAGGGATCAAGACGAATTACCAGAACACCGAAGCTTTGATCAGCAAGGGACACCGCCGGGTAAGTCCTTTCTACATACCCGCCACCATTGGAAATATCGCTTCCGGCTTTTTAAGCATCCAGTACGGCATAAAAGGACCAAACTTGAGCCTTCAAACGGCGTGTGCAACATCGAACCATTCGATCGGTATGGGGTTCCTGCTGCTCCAGGCGGGCATGGCAGACGTGATGATCGCCGGCGGAGCAGAGGCGGCAATTACGGATATCGCTGTCGCCGGCTTCGCCAATATGCGTGCCCTTTCAACCCGGAATGACGATCCCCAGACAGCTTCACGGCCGTACGATAAGGACCGTGACGGTTTTGTGATGGGGGAAGGCGGGGCGATCCTGGTCCTTGAAGAATATGAACACGCGAAACAGCGGAACGCAGACATTATCTGTGAAGTGAAAGCCATAGGTATGACCGGCGATGCCTACGACATTGTTATCCCCGATCCTGAGGGAAAAGGTGCAGCTGCATCCATGCAGATGGCCCTGGATTTCGCAAAACTCAACCCGGAAGATTTACAATACATCAATGCCCACGGAACTGCTACGCCCTTAGGGGATATCGCGGAATCGAAAGCGATTCACCAGGTACTCAAGGGAAATCAGGACAATGTGAACGTTGGATCCACAAAGTCGATGCACGGACACCTCTTAGGAGCAACGGCGGGGATCGAAGCCATCATCTCCGCCATGGCCCTGAAACACAACATGATCCCGAAAAACATCAACATAGAAAATTTCGATTCCGACGTGGTCCTCTCCTGTATCAATACCGAGATTATCGAAAAGGAGATGAAGTATGTCATGTCCAACTCTTTCGGATTCGGCGGTCACAACTCATCATTGATCCTGGGGAAGATGTAAGATTTCCCTTATTGACACAAGAGGCCTCCTCATCTTAGGCTAGAATTATTACTACCCCATGGATGAGGACCCTTTTTTATATCAATACATCATTCTCGCATTTCTCCTTGTCTGTTCCGCTTTTTTTTCCGGCACTGAAACTGCTATTTTCTCGTTGAACCGGCTGGAGCGTAATTCCCTTTTGAAGACCAGACCGAAAGGGCTCCGGGAAAAACTTACGTTTCTTCTGGGACATCAGGACCAGATCCTGATTACGATTCTTACCGGCAACATGGTGGTCAATATCTTTGCTTCCGGTATAGGCGAGGCTATCGGAGCCAGGCTGTTCGGTTCGGAAACCCGGGTTTTATCTATTGCGGCTATGACGCTGCTGCTGCTGCTGGCAGGGGAACTGACACCGAAACGGTTCGCCGTGAATCATCCCCAGGGATTCACCCGGTTTGCGGCATATCCTCTTTCTTATGTCCATTTTGCCTTTTCACCGGTACGTATTATCCTGAACTGGATTACCGGGAGGATCCTTGGTCTTTACCGGGGTTCCCAAACCGATCAGGGTGAGCCCAAACATGCCCTGGTCCTGTCCACAGCAGAGCTGGGGTTCAATCAGCAGATACTGAAACGGTCGGAATACAAGCTGTTCAAGTCGTATCTGCAGTTCAAGGAGAAACAGGCCCGGAATGTAATGACCCCCCGGAGTGAATTGAAGACTGTGTCGTATAACACTTCCATAGGGCAGGTGCTGAACATCTTACGTGAAGATCCGGAATACCTTGTCAATTCGTTTTTAATCCTTCATGAATCAGATGTGGACCATCTTTCCGGATGGGTATATATCCCGGATATTTTACAATTCAAATTTAAAGAAGATGGAAAGGATGCCCGGATTTCCACCCTTGCCCGGGAGTTCCACGTTGTTCCTGACTCGAAGAGTCTGACAGACCTGATCCTGGAGATGAGGGAAAATGAACGGGAGGTGGTCCTCCTGGTGGACGAATACGGAGGAACCGCCGGGATACTCTGGTTCCGAAATATCATCGAGGATGTACTTAGGGCTTTTTACGCTCCTTTCAAGGAGAACTTCAGTGATATCGAGGATACCTCGGTAACCATTCCGGGATCCATGTCCATCGAGGAGTTCCAGGAGTTTTTCAGCTGCAAGGTGGATACTGACGCGGAAACAGTGGCGGGTCTTTTTTTCGATCTGTACGGGGATATCCCGTTAATAGGCGCCACAGTGCATTGTTGTCGTTTCGAGCTCAGGGTGCTTTCCCTGGAAGCACACAAAATAAAAGAACTTCGCGTAACCGATCTTGGGGATGAGGAGACCTCATGATCGTCATTATCGAGGTACTGTGCCTGTTCTTCTCTGCGCTGTTCTCCGGGATGGAAACCGGGCTTCTCTCGGCGGATAAGCTACGTATCTCCTCAAGACGGCAGGAAGGGAGGAGTTGGGCAAAATCCGCGGATTTTCTCCTTCAAAAGCCCGAACGCCTGCTCGCCACCACACTGATCGGTACCAACATCGCCGTCGTTACCGGTGCAGTTATTCTGAACAACCACCTCCGGCTGAATTACTCGGAATTCACCAGCCTGGGGGGTAGTTTATGCCTGACTTTTGTGTACCTGCTGTTCGCTGAAATTGTTCCCAAGAGTTTTTTCCGCAAGTTTGCGGATACCGTTACCGTGCGTCTCGCTCCGGTTATCCACCTGTTCTTTTTTCTCTTTCTTCCTGTTGCGGTGGTTCTGAATATGATTGTCCGTACTATCATGGTCCTTTCCGGGCAGGGGGGGATAAAGAGCGGACTGCCCCAGTCAAAAGAAGATTTCCGCGTCCTCCTTCACCTGAGCAGTAAGGAAGCCGGATTTGGGTACGAAGATTACAGGGCTATCGACGACATTCTCGATTTCGGTGAGACCCTGGCGCTGGAGGCCATGATACCGCTACATAAATACCCGGTACTCCATGTTAATACGAACCCCGGGGAAGTCCTTCGTATTGCCCGGCAGACGAACCAACGGTATTTCCCATGTTATTCCAGGCGGACCGATGACATAGACGGCTATATCGATATCAATGATCTGGCGAAAGACAAGTCGGATTCCATTTCCTCCGTTATGCGGGAACCGGTATTTTTTCCGGAAACAAAACCTCTTCCGGACCTTCTGGATGCAATGATAGGAGGTTCCCTGGATGTGGTGTTTCTTACCGACGAATACGGTGCCATCGTGGGGATAGTAACCCACCAGGAGATTGCTTCGGAGATTATCGGGGCGATCCCGGGGAATATCCACACTATCCAGGAAGATGTGCTCACCCTGGATAATGGTGTGTTCAATGTATCCGGCACAGCGGACCTGGAGTACTTTAATCATGTTACCCACATGGAACTGAAGAAAAAACATGCGGAAACCATCGGAGGATACCTCTGCGAGAAACTCGGCTATATCCCGGGAAAAGGTACGGAATATATCGAGAACCATGTAAAGTATACCGTTCTCGATGGTGATAACAGGGCCATCAGTAGAATCCGCGTCGAAATCGGTGTGGAACCGGAAGAATAGGACGGATGGAAAGCCGAGAAATCAGGGTTGTATCCTCTGGTTTATAACTACCGGGTTATACTATTGGGAAAGCATTTCTTTCACTTTGTTAACTAACACGCAGTATGCATCAGGAGCGGTATCGATAAAGGACCGGATTTGCTTATACTTCATATCCAGGTATTCATGGGCTAATACATTTCTCAGTTTCACAAATCCCGCCAGGGTTTCAGCCTCAGTTTCGGAAAAGGGGGGAATAGAACCTAAACGTAATAGTGTTTCCCTATAGGTCTGGGGTACATTCTGTTTTGCCGAGGAAATAATAATTTTTCCCAGGTCGATCGATGCATTTACCAGGTTTTCTATCCATCGTTCAATATTCCTCCGGAAAGCTGAATCCTTGAAGTACATTGTTTTGTCAAATTGCTCGAATGAAGGTCTATCATCTAATTCAGATTCAAGGAAATCCATAATGCGCAGCAGTCTATCTTTGTCGGTTTCTGATAGAGAAGTCGATCTTTTTTTTATTGTAACGAAGTCCCTGGCAAAATTTCGATACTCTTCGGCAAGTGAGGTAACACTCAGAAAAAATCGCCATTTCAGGTGATGATTGTCTATATAAATCGGGATTCCTGAATAAAAAAGTGATGCAGCAACGATTGCAGGTGCCCGGTTAAGGACAATGAAATCGGTTTCCGTTTCTGTAATGTTTTCTATCTCCCGCCAGACGGTGTCCTCCTGTGGAAACACAGCTTCCGTTTCAATCTGCAGTTCCCCGTTTTCGGGATAAAAGTAGGCGGCGATATCGAAATCGGATTCATCGACTGCAGTCCCTGCTGCACGGGAACCGAAGATGTATGAGAAAGCGATATCATCCCGTTCCATGAAATACGTTTTGAGGTGCAGGACTACACTTTTTACTTTTTCATCCATTGGTAAAGGATATCATGGTGCCCGTACATTGTCGAGATTTAAAGGAGGGCTTAACCCTGGTTCGGCAGTAACAGTCTTTTACTTTTCATCCCCGATTCCCCAGGCCGCCTGGAGATCTTCCATCAGTTTCTTTTGTCCCGGAGCGACGAATCCGTCCTGTATGGATAACTCGTAAAGGACCTCCAGGATAATGTTCTGAACATCCTTTGAGGTTATCGATTCCGCGAGTTCCCAAAAGCTTTCTTCATCTTTTATTGTGCCTTCAAAATCTTCCAGCATACCGTCGAAGTCATGGAAACCGAGTTTCTTCAAAATCACGTCCAGGTCCTTGAGTTCCTCATCATTGATGGTGCCGTCTGCTATGATATCGTTCTTTATACATCCTGCAAGAAACATGCGTTCCCTGTCTTCGAGCTTTGTTACTTTCATTTTCGACCTCCTGTAAAACTTGATGGAGCAAAGGAACCCCCGGTTTCTGTGAAGATAATAGGTTGTTCCGGTATAGTTGTAAAGGTTTAATGCATAGCATGATTGTACATTGTATGCACGCGTTACATGGACCTGGAATCTATATTCTAAAATATTGAGAATAGAAGTTGTCATAATGGAATAAAACGAGCTATATTGTATCCGTATGTTATCGATTGATAAGATTGTTCAGATTTTTGAGCTCCTGAGGAGTAATTACCGCACCGGTCTTACAAATAAGCAGATCAGTCATCAACTCAACATACCCCCTTCTACTTGTTACCGGATCCTGGCTGCACTTAAAAAGTATGATCTTGTATTTCAAAGAAACCGGGATCTTCACTACCTCCTGGGTTTCGCGCATCTCCGTTTTGCCGAGGCGGTGCTGGAAGGGATGGACGTATCCGCGATCTGTCTGCCCTACCTGGAAGATATTCACCGGGAGACAGAGGAGACGACTTTTTTTGCTCTCCTCAATGGAAGGAACTGCGTTGCCATGGAAATGTGCGGCTTTACCAATACACGGATTTCCATCGGGAGGGGGGAGATCATGCCCCTCCACTGTTCTGCCGCTGGTAAAGCGGTCCTGGCATTCCTTCCGAAAAGGGAACAGATGGATATAATGAAAGACCTGGACTTTCAGAAATATACATCCGCCACGTTTACTAACCGGGAGCAGCTGCAACAGGATATTGACAGGATCCGGAAAACGGGTGTTGCTTACAATATGCATGAATTCCATAACGGAATCAATGCCATAGCAACACCTATTTTCGCGAATGCACAGAGGGTAATAGGAAGTCTCGCAATTGTCGTAACGTCGGTGGACCTGGACAAGGAAACGATGGAGGAATACGCGGAATCCCTTCTCGAAGCCAGCAGTGATGTGTCTGACCGGATCGGCGGCAGATTTCCCGAGTATGTAAATATATGAAATCTCAGGCAGAGGGAGCATGTCATCCCTCGCGATGTCTGATGGGTATTACATGGGTATTATAGACAACATCAAGGAGTTACTCTTACAAATTCCCGGCGTGATAGACGTTGCACAAGTTTTAAAGAAAGACCTGTATGCCATTAGACAAGCACAGAGTAAAAGTGATGGGATGCAACTTGTAAAACTTGTAAGTATCGGTATGGAGCGTGTGCTGGAACGGGATAGTATATTCGTGTTTATTAAAGATCGTTCCTTTCGTCCACCTCCCTCACCGACTATATACATGGTAGAAGATATGAGTTGTAATAATGCGCCCTCCCATGAATGTATTGAAATAGATAATAAGCTGTATCATGTTATCGGAGAGGAGGTTCTCGACAGGGACAAGGTGTATATGGAAAAGCATGTTTTTTTTACCGATTGCTTTGTCCTTTTTCCTGAAAGGAGGAAGCAATCCAGAAATATACCGGCGTATTTTCTCATTCCGCCTGTACGGTTTCAGGAACTGGAAGCGAAACGAAGTTTTTTTTCCATCAAGAATGTTATTTCCGTCAGCCCTCCGACTACAGCAGATGTTTATCTTCGAAATGAGTATAGATTATTACAAAATCCGGAATACGCGACGATACTCGTGGGATTCGATAACAACATATAAAAATTTTCGTTTCACATAGTGATAATTATCCGCTTTTTCAGGGTATTCATCGAATATCTCTGAATAGCGGAAATTGACTTCATGGATTACTGTGTTTATTATAAACGATACCCGGTATTTGAATATGATAAATATAGTAATTATTGGAAACAGCGCCGCCGCCTTAAGCGCACTTGAAAGCTTGCGGAGCCATGATCCGTATTCACGAATTACCCTTATCTCGAAAGAAGAGGGCCCTGCGTACTCCCGGGTCCTGCTGCCTTATTACCTGCGAAAAAAGGTGCCCTATTCAAACCTGTTTATTCGAAGCCCGGAGTATTACCGCCTGATGAAAGTGGAGACCCATTTCGGTAATCCCGTAAGGCAGATTGATATACACCTCGGGATCCTAAGGCTTGAAGACGGAACAGTAATCGACTATGATCGCCTGCTTATCGCAACAGGGGCGTGCCCTGTTATGCCCCGGATTCACAACCTGGCGGGACCGGGAGTGTTCCATTTATGGACCTTAAGGGATGCGGAAAATATCGAACCTCTTTTGTGCCCGGGGAAAAGAGCCCTCATCCTGGGATCCGGGTTTGTCGCTCTGCAGGCTGCATGGGCGGCAAAAAGCCGGGGTCTCGATGTTACCATATTCGAATTGATGCAGCGTATCATGCCGAAAGCTCTTGACGAGCAGGGGGCCCGGGTACTTCACAGAAGAATTGCCGGCTACGGGGTCGATGTTTATACGGGTATTATCACGGAAGGTATAGATAGAAAGAGGGGAGGAGGCATCAAGGTGTTCCCTAAGGGATATCCATCCCTTGATGCGGATATCATTATCGTGGCAGCCGGGGTCCACCCGAATATAGAGTTTATAGAGAATACCGGGATTGAAATGGACCGCGGGATTCTCGTCGGTCAGGGGATGGAAAGCAGCGTCCAGGGCATATATGCCGCAGGAGACGTTGCCTCGGGACCGACTTTTCTCGGGGAAGCTCATGCCGTTCACGCTCTTTGGCCTACCGCCGTGGAACATGGTAAAATCGCAGGTGCAAACATGGCCGGTAAAGAATCGGTCTACCGGGGCAGCCTGAACATGAACGTTGCCGAGATGTTCGGGATCACCGTGGCATCTATGGGATTATTTCAGTATGAGAAAGACCTGGAAGAATATCAACACAGCAATCCCGGGAACGGAACCTACCTGAAAGTACTGTTACGGAATCGAAAGCCTGTGGGAGCCGTGCTCCTGGGTTCTCCCGAGGATGTCAACATCTTCGGAGCATTACGGCCCCTTATCTTGCGGAAGACCGGAGCATTAGGCGGTGGGGATTTGCTGCGGGATGTAATGGAGAATAAGGTACTCTTTCGGAAGCTGACGGCGTGATGCCCGGAGTGAGGTGATACAGCTATGAAACAGGGAAAGAAGAAGCGATGAGGATTGTGACAGTCGATCCCGATTCCTGCGTCGCGTGCAGAAACTGCGAATATGCTTGTGCCTTTAAACAAAGCGGTGATTTTGGGAGAAACACCTCAAATATCCGTGTAAACTTCTATCCCGGGGAAAAGGTCTGCATTCCCTGGACATGCACCCACTGTGCCGATGCATGGTGTATGAATATTTGTCCGGCGGATGCCGTCAGCCGTAATGAAGCGTCAGGAGCCGTTGAGATAGATTCCAACCGTTGTGCCGGATGCAAAATGTGCATGCTTGCATGTCCCTCGGGCAGTATCCATTTCGATGCGGAGGAACAAAGGTCTAAAAAATGTGATCTCTGTGGGGGAGACCCCTCCTGCGTCAAGTTCTGTATTTCCGGTGCCCTCGAATTTACAGAGGAGGAGGATGCATACACGTACAAGCGTGAAGCGTTCGACGCAAAGATAAAGCATTTCCTCTTTTCCGAAAGGAGAAGAGATGGCTGAACGAAAAGTCATGCAGACCCTGTGCCGGATGTGCGATGATCGCTGTGCCATCAATGTATATCTGGAAAATGGCCGGATGGTGGATATCGACGGTTTCGCCCCCCATCCCTGGAATCAGGGCCGGCTGTGCGTTAAGGCCCGGGCGGCTATCGACATGGTTTACCATGCTGACAGGTTGATGAAGCCTCTTAAGAAAACAAAAGACGGTTTCCAGGAAATACCCCTTTCCCGGGCGTTGGATGAAATAGCCGACCGGCTTCTTTCCATCAGGGAGAAGTTCGGGGCGCGAAGCATAAGCGCCTGGAAGGGGGAGGCCCTCGGCTTCGCCCAGCAGGAGGACATGGTGAGGCGTTTTTTACATGCCTTTGGAACGCCGAACTACTTCTCCAACGATTCCCAGTGCTATAACGGACGATATTTCGGTTACCGTCTCGTCGAAGGTACCTGGCCTGTTCCGGATTATGAAAACTCCCGGTGTATCTGTCTCTGGGGCGCCAACCCTCCCTATGCCCATCCTAACATGACCCGGAAGATTATGCGGGCAAGGAAAAAAGGGGCAAAGCTGATCGTCGTTGATCCCAGGCTTTCGGCAATAGCCCGGCAGGCATACATTCATGCAGCCGTACTCCCCGGAACAGACGGTGCCCTCGTATGGGGCATCATCCACCAGCTTATCAAAGAACAGTCCTACGACCGCAATTTTGTTGAACAATACACGATCGGGTTCCCTACCATTGCGGAATACGCGGAAAAGTTTACACCGGAGTACGTAGAGGCGGAAACAAGTGTAGCGTCCGGTATGGTACGGGACATCGCCCGAACCATGGCATGTGCAGCGCCTAAGGTGGCCATCTACATGGGCAACGGGCCCGAGCACCATGAGAATGGGGTTAACAATATACGGGCTGTCGCTTGCCTGTACGGACTCCTGGGGGCGGTGGACCATGAAGGGGGAAACAGAACAGTAGAGGGCATGAAGAAGAATAATATGACCTTGTACGAAGAAATTCCCCTGCGGAACTTAGGACCGATCGGAGCGGAACGGTTCCCGGTTCTCTACGATTTCAGGCAGGAGTGCCACACCATGACTGCCATGAGCACGATCCTGAACAGTGAACCATACCCGCTGCGGGCCATGGTATTAACCGGGGCGAATCCGGCCATGACAAATCCCAACTCCCTGAAAGTGCGTAAGGCTTTCGAGTCTCTCGACCTTTTCGTTGTACGGGACTTGTTCATGACCGAGACCGCGAAACTGGCGGATTATGTCCTGCCTGCTGCATCCTTTCTTGAACGCACCGAAATACACTACCATGGTGTCTGCCAGACAGTGACCCTGGCCAGGGAAATTCTTTCCTACCCCGATTGCCAGGACGAATACCGGTTCTGGCATGACCTGGCTCACCGGGTCGGGATAGGTTCGTATTTCCCCTGGCAAAGTGAACCCGAACTGGTTCGGTGGATCATCGAACCTTCCGGGATCACTCTCGAACAGTTGGAAGCTCATCCGGAAGGCGTCAATTATGCACCGGTACGTTATCAAAAATGGAAAGATGAGGGTTTCCGTACTCCCTCGGGTAAAATCGAGTTCGAGTCCCGGTACCTGAAGGAGCTGGGATACGAGAGCATCCCGGAGTATAAACCCCCTTCGTATAAACGGTGTCCTTCGACCAGGTATCCCTACGTGTTGATTACCGGTGCCCGCAAGCTCCTGTATTATCACAGTAGATTTCGGAACATCAAGCGGTTTCGAACCGCGATACCTTTCGCGGAGGTTGAAATGCATCCCTGTGACGCTGCCGACTGCGGTGTAAAAAACGGTGATACCGTCCGGGTCACTTCCCGGATCGGTTCCATGGAGATCCCCGTTGCAATCATGGCACCGAACGAGATTTTGCCCGGCAACCTGCAAATAACCCATGGGTGGAAAGAGGCTAATGTAAACCTGGTAACGTACGACGATCGGTTCGACCCGATAAGCGGGTTCCCTTTGATGAAGGCGGTTGAAGTACGCGTCGAAAAAGTCAACCATTGATAACAGGAGGATACAATGCAAACTGTGTTGAAAAGTAAAGAACAAGAAGTACGAATCGAAACGGAAGGGACTGTTACGATTATCGGGGAGAAGATTAACCCGACGGGACGTAAAAAGCTCGCTGATGCTCTTAAGAAAAAAGATTTCGAGTTTATTCGTAAGCTTGCATTAAGGCAGGTTCAAGCCGGTGCTCAGGTGCTGGATGTGAATGTCGGTGCTCCTGGTGTCGAAGAGAAGGTCATGTTGCCCGAGGTTGTAAAAACAGTGAATTCCTGCACCGATGTTCCCCTTTGCCTGGATTCGAATGATTCCGAAGCTCTGGCTGCCGCCCTGGAAGTAACTCCCGGTACACCGCTTATCAATTCGGTAAACGGAGAGAAAAGCAAGCTTGATAGTATCCTGCCCCTGGTAAAAGAGTTCGATACAGCGGTAATCGCCCTGACAATGGACGATGAAGGAATTCCAAAAGATCCGGAGGCGCGCCTTGCCATTGCAGGGAGGATCATCGACCGAGCGGTGAAAATGGGCATTCGAACGGAGAACGTGGTCATCGACCCTCTTGTTCTGACTGTAGGCGCCGATCAGAACGCCGCCAGGGTTACTCTAGAAACGATCCGGTTGGTTCGTAAAGAGTTCGGGGTCAATATCAACCTGGGGGCGAGTAATGTCTCCTTCGGGCTCCCGGAAAGACAGACCATCAACCAGGCTTTTCTCGCCTTATCATTCGGTGCCGGTGCGAGCTGTGTAATCACCGATCCGGAAAAGCTGTCATCGACGATCCTGGCATGTGACCTCCTGTTGGGCCGGGACTCCTACGGAAAACGTTTTCTGACTCATATCCGTACAGTGCAGAATGCCTGACAGGCTGAACATCCTTGCGGTATCGGACTACCCGGTGTTTTTTAGAAATGGCCGTATACAAACAGAGGGTATCGGCCGGGTTGACCTGGTTCTATCCTGTGGCGACCTGGCCAGGGAGTATCTTTCAGCATTGAGCCGTACTTTTAAAGCTCCCTTATATTTTGTAAAAGGCAACCATGATATTCGTGATGATACTTCCGCACTGGACGGATGTGTAGACATCCATATGAACCTTATACGTTTCCGGGATATAAACATACTCGGTTTTGAAGGGTCTCACTGGTATAACGGCGGTCCCCATCAATATACTGAAAGGGGGATGAAGCGGATGGTCCGTTCATTAACGTCCGGGTTGAGGAAGAGAAACGGCGTGGATATTATCATCAGCCACGCAGCTCCCCGTTATATTCATGACGGGGAAGATCAGTGCCACCTGGGGTTCAAAGTATTTCGCTGGCTGATAAATAAGTACAATCCTTCCTGGTTCTTTCACGGGCATCTCCACGAACATTTTCCCGATCCGGCTGACCGTGTCACACGGGTACACGGTACAAGGGTCGTAAACTGCTGTGGTTATTATTACATGGAGTACCCTGGTGAAAAGCTCCCCGGATAAACGGCATGGGAGGCGCTCCCGCAAAGGAACACCCGTGCAAAGCTTCGAAGAGAAGCAGCAGTTAGAGGAAGCCTTCGATTACCGTAAGAGGGGTGTCGGTTCGGTTCCACTGGACCAGATTGTCGGAAGTGTCAGGCGGTACCATGATTTCGACAATAAATTCCGGCTGAAGCAGCATCTTCCCCGGGAGAGGATTGACAGGATAAGGAAGGCCATGGAATCCGGGAAACCGCTGCCACCGGTGGATCTGTACCAGATAAAAGATGAATACTTTATACTTGACGGTAACCACAGGGTGGCTGCCGCCAAAGAGTTCGGTCTTAAAGATATTCGGGCCCGTATAGTCGAGTGTATACCCCAGAAAAAGACGTGGGAAAATATTCTATACAATGAACAAACATACTTCTTCGAGGAGACAGCCCTTCCGCATTCTATGAAAATTACTGAAGTCGGTCAGTATCCCCGGTTGTTAAAGCAAATAGTAGCCCATGGTGATTTTTTAAAAAAAGAGACGGGAAGATCATTTTCCCTGGAACAAGCGGCACTGGACTGGTATAATACTATTTATTCCCCATTGGCATCGATCATCGAACGGGGAAGGTTTCTTACATTTTTCCCTACCCGCACGGTTGCCGATTTTTATGTATATATATCTTTTCACCAATGGGGGAACTGGAGGGAGCTGGAAGAGGGTGAACAGATCGACACCTTGATAGCCAGAAATATGGAGGTATTCAGAAAGAAAATGATGGGAAACGAAGATGCATCCTACCAGGACATGCTCCGGGAAATAACGGCTTTTGTATTGCTTAACGTGGCTACGAAAAAAGAAAATCAGATTATCGACAAATTGTTCAACCTGAAGGAGGTCCGGGAAGTTCATTCGGTCCACGGTAATATCGATATTCTCGTTAAAATCGTCCTCACCAGAGACCTGATCTCTTCGGATGCGGAGGTCATCGGCCGCCTTGTACAGGAAAAAGTGCGGAAGATACCGGGAATCATCAGCTCCCAGACCCTCATCCCGAGTATTTCGAAAACCAGGGACCTATCAGGATAAGAGAAAATCGGTTACACCCTGGGCCTGGACCGCTGCTCCTAGAGGCAGGATATCGTCGTCAAAATCATAAAAGGGGTTATGATGAGGTTTATCGAACCCTTTTTCCTTATTTCCCGTTCCAAAGTACCAGTAGGCTCCGTGAACTTTCTGCTGGAAGAGTGCGGCATCATCCCCGCCGGGAAATACCGAAGTAAACTCGTGGACCTTTTCCTGGCCCAGCACTTTTCCGGCGGCCCCTTTCAACAAGCGGACAAGATCGGGGTCGTTATAAATCGAAGGATTTGAGAGGGTTATTTCCAGGTCGTACGTTCCCCCGGCTGTCATCGTAATACCCTTAACCATCCTTTCGAAATCCGCGATAGCCGTTTCAAGGCTTTCCGGTGTTTCTGTTCGTATACTTCCGGATAATGTAACGTCGGCGGGAACGATGTTGGTTGCGGTACCACCGTGTACCGTGCCGAATGCGAACACCATGGTTTTACCCGGGGCCGTGGTTTTCAGCATCAATGTCTGGCTTCCTGTTATAAGCATGCCGGCCATCATGATCGGGTCCACCACCTCGTGGGGAGACCCCACGTGTCCCCCTTTCCCTTTCAGAACAACCTTGAAATCCGTTCCGGAAATGGAACTATTTCCGGGTTTGACCCAGAATGTTCCTTCAGGAAAGACGGACATCAGGTGCACGGTGAAAATACCATCCACCTTCGGATCTTCCAGTACACCGGCGTCGATCATGGGTTTTGCCCCGCTGGGGATTATATCCTCGCAGGGCTGAAAGATGAATTTTACTTTGCCCTTGAGATGGTCTTTGTTATTGGCCAGGAGCCGGGCGGTCTCCATCAGCATGGCCGTGTGCCCGTCGTGCCCGCAGGAGTGCATCACCCCGGGATTGATGGATGCGTAAGCCGTATCGTTTTCTTCCTGCATGGGAAGGGCATCCATGTCCGCACGGAGAGCTGCGGTTTTACCCTCCTTGCTTATGTGCAGAATACCGACGACCCCTGTTTTCGCGATTCCTGTTTGTACCTCGAGGCCCAGTTGCTCAAGGTATTCGGCGACCTTTGCGGCGGTCCTCGTTTCCCGGAATCCGATTTCCGGGTGTTTATGAAAATCCCTCCGTATCTCTCTTATCCGTTCACGGTTTTTCTGCGCCTCTTCGAGGTACATATTTTTTTCCATTGATCCTCCTTGCTGGTATCTCCTTTCCGGGCCCGTAGGTCAATCCATCAAGGTGCCCCCGTTGATGTCCAGGCATGCCCCGGTGATAAAAGATGCTTCCCGGGAAGCCAGGAAGGTAACAGCGGCAGCTACTTCCTCCGCTTTTCCGGCTGATCATGACTCGTAACGCCGCCTAGCAGATGAGAAACGTCCCTTTTACATTAATCGCGAATACACGGTCCCATTCGGTTTCCGATAATTCGAGGAAAGGTGTAATGTTCAGCACACCCGCCGCATTTACCACCACATCAAGACGGTGAAGCTTACGAATAATGAGCCCGATGAGCTCCTGTACCTCATTCTTTTCAGTAACATCCAGATGGATTTGGACAGGGTTCGATCCGAAATCGATCCCGGAGGGGTCATGCTTCGAAAAAGATACATCGGTACTGATGACCTTGGCGCCCCGCTTCACGAAGAGGGCAGCAGTAACTGCGGCGATATGTCCACCTGCTCCGGTAAGAAAAACGACTTGTTTTGTAAAATCCTGCATCTGTTTTCTAATAATCAGGCCCCGGCGGAATTGAATGCCGCGATAAGTTCATTCCAGGGCAATATCGGTTCGATCCGGTAGTTTAACCGTCCTGTGTAAAGAATCATCTCCCCAAGGAGTTCGATGATCTCATCTTTCGTCTGCATATTCATAATTTCCCTGGACGCCTCCGCAAAAAATTTCTCTGTTTCCGGCAGATTGGCCCATTTCAGGAAAGGCACGTACATCGCCAGCAAATTACTCGTTATGGTCCGGACCGTACATAGTTCAACCGAATCCTCCAGCAACGTTTTTCGGATGACATGTAATACGTTGCGGGACGCAATAGTCTCCCCCCACCCGAAAAGGATAGGAAAAAACGCGGAACCCCAAGTATCCGCTGAGCCTCCCGTTCCGTAGCATATTATAATCTTTTACAAAGCGATATCAATAAAAAAAGTCAGTGCTTTTTATCACTATATGGAATAATCAGGCTTGTGCAGCAACCCGGGGCGCCGGGAATAATTTGACAGCTCCAACCTTGTGTGGTATCCTCACGATTGTGTTAAAAAAAATACGAACACCGCCAAAACCGGATGTATTCCTCCTTTGGTATCCAAAATGGTTTCCCTAATAAGTTTCCTCCTTAACCGATAACGCAGTTTCTTTATACATAAACATCGTTCAAAGATGAGTAGTAAACGTGTTTATGTTTTTTCTGTATATGGAGGATAGAATTATGAAATTATTCGAAAAAATAATCGAAGCTGTCGCCGCCGGCGACGCAGAACAATGCACATCTCTGGCCGGGCAGGCCATAGACCAGGGTATCGACCCATTCGAAGTAATCCAGCAGGGGTTCAGCCGGGGGATGGAATTCGTGGGTGATAAATTTGAGAAGATGGAAATTTTTCTGCCGGAACTCATGATGTGCGGAGATGCCATGAAAGCTGCTATGGATGTGCTGAAGCCTCATCTTAGGAAAGGTATTGACAGCAGCACCAGGGGAACAGTTGTCCTGGGAACTATCCAGGGAGACTTGCACGATCTTGGAAAGAACATCGTCAGAACAATGCTTGAAGCATCCAGTTTCACGGTACACGACTTAGGGTGCGATGTACCGGTCAGGCAGTTTATCGAAAAAGCCGAGGAAGTACAGGCGGACATTATTGCGGCGTCTGCGATTCTTACAACGACAATGGCCTATATGCCTGATATTGCAGGATTGTTAGGGGAAACAAATGCACGTGAGAGATTTAAAATTATCGTCGGGGGCGGCCCGGTAACGCCTGACTACGCAAAGGAGGCCGGAGCAGACGGCTATGGTGAAAATGCAGCGGAAGCTGTAAAGGTGGCCAGGCGTCTCATGCAGGAAAACGATGGAGGGGTGGAACAATGATAGATTTCTGGGATACCGCAAAACGGTGTGAATCCGGACCCTACCTAAAAGAGGAAGATTTCGACCGCAGGGTCGCCCAAGTTGCTGCAGGGATGGTAAAAAAATATAACATCCAGTTCAACCGGGAGCAGGTTATTCCTGCGGATGATGACTTGGCGGACCGGATGTACCAGGCAGGTTACGATCTTTTCCTGGAACTTGGTGTTTACTGTAAAGATACAGGGCGTATTGTCCAGTACAGCTCCGAGGAACTTGACTGGGCGCTGAAGCATGCTCCGGTTTCCGTTACCTACGGTGAAGGTCCGGATTTACGTGTTATGACCCACCGGACCGTGGAAGATTCGAAACCGCCTTTCTGCTGTAACACTCCAGTAGGCTGTACCGTGGCGGAAGAACGCTTCGTTGCCATGGTGCAGAGTTATGCTCAGGAGCCGCTTTCGGATACTTTCTCCAGTGCGTTCAGTAAAACCGTACATGGCCGGCCGATTAAATCGGGAACACCCCAGGAAGTGGAAGCCGCAATCTGGAATGTTATCAAGCTGAGAGAGGCGTCCCACGCCGCAGGACGCCCCTTGATAGGAATTCATAATCTCGTTTCCAATGCGGAACGTGCGGACGCCACAATGGCGGCTGTCCACCCGGAGTTCGGCGCTCACCCGAATGACGGCCTCGCCGTGGCAGCCATGGCGGAAATGAAAGTTGATTATGAACGGCTTAAAAAGGTGCCTTTTTTGCATAACAAGGGATACAACAAGTACGGCCTGTACGGGCCCATCATGGGAGGGTATGCCGGGGGACCCGAAGCGACAGCCGTCGTCCATGTAGCCCACCATTTCCTGGGGCTTCTCGCCTTTCGGGCCCAGTGGCACGACGGGTTTCCCCTCCATCTCATGCAGGGGTGCAACAGCACGAGGGACCTGCTGTGGCTGATCAGCATTACAGGGCAGGCGATTGCCCGGAATACACATCTCCTTATCGGTGTAAGCCCTTTTACCGCAGCCGGTCCTTGTACCGAGATGGTTGTGTACGAACTTACGGCCATCGTTCTAGCTGCTGTCGTATCCGGCCTGCACCTCAATCCGGCGGCCATTGCAAGGAATAAACATCCTGAAAGATCAAGCGGCATGGAAGCGCGTATCAGCGCTGAGGCGGGACACATCGCAGCCAGGCAGGGTATTACCCGGGCAGAAGCCAACGAGATCGTAAAGAAAATACTGGGTGAATACGAATCCCGGATCAGTGATGCTCCCCTTGGGAAGCGGTTCGACGAGTGCTATGACCTGGAAACCGTGCGTCCCACCCGGGAATACCTGGATATCTATTCCAAGTGCAAGGAGAAGCTGTCCCGGTTCGGAGTGAATTACCCGGTTCTGTAATAATCGTCTGCGCATACCCGGAGGGCCCTCTGCCTTCTTTTGAGTATGCGCAGTCTTTTTTATCGAAGGAGCTGTTGTGAGAATAAATACGGTATACCGCAATACTATCGGTCTTAATATTTTCAGCAATGATCAATGCGAAGAGATCCATGTTTCTTCCATGGAGGTGTTGGACAGTATCGGGGTTAGAGTCTTTGAAAAGGAGGCCCTGGAACTGCTTCGCCGGGGCGGCGCCGTGGTGGAGGGGAACCTTGTATGTATCCCGGCGTGGATGGTCCAGAAAGCCCTTGCAACGGTACCCCGCAGGGTGCCTATAGGCAGCCGGGACGGGGGCAGGGCGATGCTGCTGGAAAGGGGGCATGTTTATTTCGGCACAGGGTCGGACACGCAAACTACTATCGATGTGTACACCGGGAAACACCGAGCTACAACCAAGCAGGATGTCGTTAATGCCGCGAAGATCGCGGGTTCCCTGGAACATATAGATTTTATCATGTCCATGGGAATCGCCTCGGATGTGCCGGTGATGAGTTCGTTTCTACATCAATTCGAAGCGATGGTACTGAACACGGTCAAGCCGGTCATTTATACAGCTAACGATCGGCAGGACGTAGCGGATATGATAGAAATATCGGAAATTATCGCCGGTAGCCCGGAAGCGCTCCGGGCCAATCCGTTCCTCATCCTGTATGCCGAACCGTCATCACCCCTGCAGCACAGCGAAACGGCGATTCAGAAAATGATTCTGTGTGCGGAGAAGCGGCTTCCTGTCATGTATATCCCCACGGTCATGCTGGGGGCGAGCGGCCCCGTTACCTCAGCCGGTTCACTTATCATAGCAAATGCGGAAATCTTATCGGGACTGGTCATTCACCAGTTGAAAGCCGAAGGGGCACCCTTTATCTTCGGGGGAAGCGCCCCCCCGATGGATATGAGGACGACGGTATGCTCCTACGGTGCTCCGGAAGCCGTATTGAATGATGCGGCCGTTATCGCCATGTCCCGCTACTACAATATGCCGACCTTCTGTACTGCCGGGTGTTCCGATTCCCAGGTATTCGACCAGCAAGCGGGAATGGAAGCCGCCTTCAGCATGCTCCTCCTCAGCCTGGCGGGAGGTACCCTTGTCCACGATCTTGGTTACCTTGGCGCCGGTATGATATCCTCCATGGAAATGCTCATACTCGCCGACGAGGTTGCTTCCATGGTACGGCACATAGCCGGAGGAGTCGAAATATCCCCGGTTACCAAGGCTATGGATGTGATCAGGAAAGCGGGGCCCGGGGGCAACTTCCTGTCCGAGGATCACACGATCGAGAACTTCAGGGAGCATCTGCATTTTTCAGAACTTCTTAACCGGTCCGATTTCGACAGGTGGAAGGAGGATGGGGCGGAAGATTTCGGACAGCGGGCGAATAAAAAGGTCCGTGAGATCCTGGAAATACACCAGGTGGATGAGCTGCCGCCGGAAATTATCAGGGCTGTTCAGGACGTAACTGCCAGGAGAGAATCGAAGTAAGTGTCCCCGGAAGAAACGGGAAAGGGGAAAAGCAATGCCAATCTGCTGGATTAAATCCATACCTCCGGAAGAGACGGATGGTCATCTTCGCAGTGTGTATAATGCCGTTCAAACTCCTCACGGCACAGTCGACAATGTGTATCAGGCACAGAGCCTGCGGCCCGAGACCATGCAGGCCCACGATAACCTGTATAAAAGCGTACTTCATTGCAGCGACAATACCCTTCCGAAGGAATTTCTTGAAACTGTTGCAGTGTATACCAGCCTGCTCAACGGCTGTGATTATGCGGTGACGCATCACTTTACCAATATGAAGCGACTTATAAATAACGACAGTACGTCCAGGACTATCCTGAACGCACTGAAGTCCGGACATCCGGAAGAGGTCTTTTTGGGGAAACAGCTCGAACTACTGCGTTACACTGAAAAACTCACCTGCCATCCGGACCTCATCGCTGAGTCGGATATAATTTCCCTTCGGGATACAGGGGCGGTTGACGGAGAAATACTCGAAGTAAACCAGGTTTGTTCGTTATTTAACTATGCCAACCGTCTGATAAATGGTCTTGGAATTAAACTCGGGGAAGATGTCATCGGTTATTATGCAGACCATTGAAAGGGAATGATTGTACCATGTATGGAAAAACGACTATAGATACGGGTATTCTGCCCACCATCTGCAGGCAATGTGACATGCATTGTGGAATCAATGTCCATATCGAAAACGGGAAGTTGGTGAAAATTTCCGGGCTTAAAGAGCATCCCCAGAACAAGGGGAGGCTGTGTCCCAAAGGACCAGCCGCTATTGAAACCGTGTATCACCCGGATCGTGTCGTAAAACCGCTGAAACGGGCTGAAGATGGTTCCTTTCGGGAAATTCCATTGGTCCGTGCCATGGACGAAATAGCTGCCAGGTTAGTGTCCATCAAGGAACTGCACGGGGCGGAAACTGTTTCCTGCTGGCAGGGAGAGGCTCTCGGTTTCGCCCAGCAGGAAAAATACGCGAGAAGATTCATACACGCTTTCGGCTCTCCGAATTTTTTTTCCTGTGATTCCCTGTGCTGGGCAGGCAGGCACCTGGCATACAGTCTCGTCCAGGGGTACTGGAACGCATGTCCCGATTTTAAAAACGCAGACCTGGTGCTGTTCTGGGGCTCCAATCCCCCGGTGTCCCACCCTACTTTCATGGTCCCTCTGGGAGAAGGCCGGAAGAAGGGGGGTAAACTGATCGTGATCGACCCGCGCCTGACGCGAATAGCGAAACAGGCCGACCTGCACCTGAAACCCTTACCCGGCAGTGACGGCGCCCTTGCATGGGGATTGATACGGTACCTCCTGGAGCACGACTGTTTCGACAAGGAGTTCGTTACAAAGCATACAATCGGGTTCGAAGACCTCGCAGTTTACGCGCGGCGATTCACTACCGGGTTCGTGGCAAAGCGGACGGGTTTAACACGGCAGGAACTAAGGGATTGCTGCAGGATGGTAGCGGACAACCTGCCGAGAGTGGTCAATTATACAGGCGTTTCGATAGAGCACCAGGATAACGGTGTGAACAACGTTAGGACCATCGCCTGCCTGGGGGCGCTCTGCGGCGCCGTGGATATTAAAGGGGGAGACTTATGGCCCGAGGGAATGGGGGAGCGGGACCTGACCCTGTACAGGGAACTTCCTTTGAAAGAGATACAGCCGGTGGGAGCGGATTCGTTTCCTGTTCTGTACGATATGATAAAAGAGTGTCACACGCCTACCGGTATGGAGTACATGCTCGGTAACGGCAGGTACCCTATCAAGGCGATGATCCTGTCCGGTGGCAACCCAGCAAACACCAATCCCAATTCCGGAAAAGTCGCACGAGCCCTGGCCGGGTTGGATCTTTTCGTCGTCCGGGACATGTTCCTGACCGAGACCACCCGGCTGGCCCACTATGTACTTCCCGCTGCGTCTTTCCTGGAACGGACTGAGCTGCACTTCTATAGCCATTACCAGCATGTCTCGGTCTCCAGGAAAGTAATGGAGATAGAAGGTGTGCTCGATGAATACACCTTCTGGAGGGACTTATCCCACCGCCTCGGGTTCGGCAGGGAATACTTTCCATGGGAAACGGAATCCGATGTCAACCGCTGGCTTTTGGAGCCCTCAGGTATAGACCTGGAAACGCTGGAAGCCCGCCCGGAGGGTATACAATACAAGCCGGTCAGGTACAGGAAGTACAGGACTACTCCGTTTCCCACTCCGTCGGGCAAACTGGAATTGCGGTCCGGCTACCTGGAAAAACTCGGTCTTCCACCACTCCCGGTGTACCGGGAGCCTGTATACCTCAGGGAAGATTCCAGTGAGTATCCGTATATCCTGGTAACAGGGGCCCGCAAAGCCGTGTATTATCATTCCCGGTTTCGTAATATTCCCCGTTTCCGTAAACTCCATCCCCACCCGGAAGCGGAGTTTCACCCTTCCGACGCGGATAGGTTGGATATGGAAGAAGGTGACCGGGTCCGTATTATTTCGGAGACAGGGTCGATTGTCGTTCCTGCAAAGGTCGTTGAGCCTGAAGAGATACGGGAGGGAGTCATCCAGGTTACCCACGGATGGGAACAGGAGAGTAATGTAAACCGGCTCACCTTCGACCAGGTAACAGATCCTGTAAGCGGCTTTCCCCAACTGACATCAATTCCCGTGAGGGTAGAAAAGGAGCGCCCCCGCGGGGGGGGAAGGGGATAACAGATCAATCCCTTCCGGAGTCAGTCCCGTTTGCCGGATAATTCTTTACTAGTGCGGCTTAAAAACAGAGCAGGAACAAGTTTCCCCACATTGTCAAACCCGCTTTTCAAAAAAGAAGGGTAACCACACGGCCCCCCTTTTATTCTATTCCTGCCATACCGCAGGAACCCCGATTTGCCGTGGCCGGTAAAGCGAACAGCTACACCGCAGGGGAAACAAAAGTTGATGCTTTTGAAAAGTGAACGAGCCTTTTATTGATCCTTTTTCACCATGTACTTACGGTAAACGTTTCTCGAAAACAATCCTGCCGTTTTGACACCGCTGACCCAGGAAACAAAACCAGTTTACGTTATCCTGGTGGGGAAAATCTTTTCGCCGGAAGATGTTACCCCGGCTCTCTTTTCTCATAACGGTGGAACGGAAGATGATTTGACCGCATTCGATGAGGTTCCGCATTTCGAGGCAATGGGTCATTTCGTGAGGATTAGCTGCTGTAAGACGCATTACAGTTTTCAGGTATTCAAGGCACTCCAGCCCCCGGTTGGCCATCGTCTCGGATCTCACTGCGACGTTATAGTCGGTCATTATATTCTGTATAGCCTGTTGGGCTTCTTCCCAGGAATCACCTTCAGACCGGGAAAGGATTTCGTTACAGAATGCTTCTACAGCCTCGTAACCGGTTCCAACCGGTGTTGAGGACATCCCTTCAGCGAAACCCGCCGCCGACTCCGCCGACAGGTAGCCCATGGTGAACGCCCCTGGTGCGACGCTGCCTGGTATGCCCCCCGCTTCATCGCCCGCTGCAAACAGACCGGGAAGGCTTGTCTGACAGCTTTCGTCCACGATGGGACCACCCGCTGCTGCGGCGGAGTGCTCTGGCTCGATGGGCCAGATTTCGATCTTGTGCTTCCGGAAATCCAACCCGTACCGGTCCATTACGTGCAGGAAACCGGGTCCAAGGCCTTCGTTGACAACGGCCCAGCGCATGTATTCCTGATCCGCATCGCTTCCCCAGGACATATCTGCGTATATGGGACCCCTGCCGGCTTCAAGTTCGGACTGAAAACTTTTTCCGGTGCCATAGGTGAGGGTTGTTCCGTAGATCCCTTTTCCATTAATGTCATGGTTGCGTGGACGGATCACCTCGCCTAAGGCGTTTACACCTATTCCCGGCGGCTGGTACGAACCGCCTGGAAGTCCTCCTCCCCGGATAAAATTCCTGGAGGACCACCGTCCCGGGATGGACAGGAATTCCATGTTGATCAGTTCGACCCCGGCACGGAACATGGCGGCCTTCCCGTCTCCGGTTAATGCGGGTGCCATCCGGATTGCGAATATATTCCCCGGGTTCGGGCGGTAAAGCCGGTTAGGCCGCCCGCTGGCCATAATAACAGCTTTTGCACGCACCAGGTGAAGCTTGCCGTCCCGGGTTCCATACCCCACGGCGCCTGCCGCCTGGCCGTCCCGGACGAGAAGGTCCGTTCCCATTACCCGGTCTATGATGTGGACACCTAGTTTTCCGGCGGCACTGGATAGAATACGCTTAATATCTCTTCCATCGAAATGCAGGGTGTTCCTGCAGTTATGTATCTGGTACTGCAGCCGGAAATTCCCGGGCATGGTTGAATCCGGGTAACGGATTTTCGCTCCGAAACGTTCGAGATCGAGGATTCGGGGCAAGCTCGTTTCAGCGATGTACCGGACTATCTTTTTATTGATCAGGCCTTTAGCGACATTCCGGATGTGATCCTCCACCATGTCATCTAAACGGACTCCTTCTTTCCGCTGAACCTCCGGAAAGTAGCCCCAGATATGATCGAGTCCCGTACCTGCGCAGCCTGAACGATCCGGATGGGATTTATCCAGTAGGATAATATTCTCCGTCAATTCCTTCGCCCGGATTGCAGCCATGCAACCGGCCAGGCCCCCGCCGACAATACAGATATCACAACTGTGCTCTACTTTTTCAATCTTTTTCATTATTTTCCTCAGGGATGATGGACATGGAGAACGCCGCGGCCCGTTTCAGTTGATCCTCCATGCCCGGTCCGGGCGGGCCGTAAAGGGCCGGGCTTGGAACGATATGTAAGGGGAGGGGGAGTCTTAAGGAAACGGCCCCTTGCGGGCAGTCAATGACGCAGCCTCCGCAGTACCAGCATTCCTTCGGGTAGGCAATCCCGGGAGGAGTACCTGCGACGAAACCGAACACATCCTGGGGACAAATCCGGTGACAGATCCCGCAACTATTACATCTTTTCTTATCGATAACAGGCGGCATAGACTTTCAGCCCTCCTTCCGTTTTTTTTGATATTGTTTCCCAAAGACTTTGAGGCGTTCTATTCCTTCCCGGATATGTTCACGGGAAGAGGATACGGAAAGGCGCAGGAATCCTTCCCCGGCTGAACCAAACTCGGTTCCCGGGAGGGTCACAACCCCCGCCTCCAGGATGAGTTTTTTCGACAGCTCCAGGGATGGCATGCCGTAGCTCTTAATATTGGCAAAAAGAAAAAGAGTACCATTCGGGTGTACGCAGCTCATTCCCTGAACTTCTTTTACCCCTTCGTGGAGAAGCGACAGCCTGTCCCGGAATTCCTGCCAAAGGGGTTCCACCTGCCCCGGGGGACAATCCAGCGAAGCAAGGGCTGCGTACTGGGCCAGCCTTGCCGGGCTTAACAGGATGACATAGTGGAGGTGCTTGACATGGCTCATGATTTCAGCGGGACCTGTAACGTACCCTGCGCGTATCCCCATCATGAAATAGCTCTTTGAAAATCCTTGCAGGGTAAAGGAACGGTCCTTCATACCCGGCAGGGACGCGATACTTAAAGGGGGCCCGGGGAAGGGGAAATTGCGGTAAATTTCATCCGCAATTACCAGGAGATCATATTCACAGGAAAGCCGGGCGAGTTCCTGTATGGTCTCCTCCGGCCAGGTTACGCCTAATGGGTTATTCGGGTTGGAGTAAATGAGGATTTTAGTCCTTGGCGTAATCGCCTCTTCTAACATGCGTATGTCCGGAAGGAATCCCAGTTCTTCTCGCAAAGGTACGAATACCGGGACAGCTCCGCATGCGATGGTATTAAACAGGAAATTTCCGTAATGGGGTGTCGGAATAAGAACCTCATCGCCGGGACACAGGAGAGTTCTCATGACAATATACAGCCCCTCCTGGACACCATGGGTGAAAAGGATTTCCTTATCCGGGTCCGCACCTATCCCGCACTCGGCTTTCAGTTTATCTGCAAGCTTTTTTCTAAGCTCGGGAATACCCCAGAAGTTCGTGTATCCCATATACCCGGCATCCAGCTCCTCTTTCACCCGCTCCCTGATAAACCGGGGGACTTCCACCGCCGGGTTTCCGGAAGACAGGTTTATCAAACCCTCCCTGCCGATAATAAAATCATTTATTATCTTCCTGTCGCCTTCCGGGATGCCGGTTATTGCCGGGTTGATCCGGTACGAACCTGCCACCTGTTTACCTCCGATGTACCGGTAAGCCGGTTTCCCTGTAGTTATAGAATCATTGTCCCTATTATGCAAGGAAGCAAGGTGAAAAAGTGAACAATGCGCCGCTACGCATTGCTTCTTTCTCATCATATGGAATACCCGGGAGATCATCATCCTTTGAACTGCATCTTTAAAATGTTACACTTTTGTATTTAGGAGTAAAAGAGTAAGGAAAGACAGCATGCACGAGATACCTCCGCGAACAACCCGGAAGAAGCAAGCTTTGGTCATTCAAATCCGTAGGGTCTACCTGTTGGTACCCGGACTGGCGGTTGTCGTCTTACCTGGCAAGATCGTTGTTCGCCGGCGATCCGGTAAAAACCGGACTTTTCCTCTGAACTTCAATCCATGATACTTCACAGGTCGCCGGCGCCGGGCTGGTCTACTCGGAGTTGTTTTCGGAACCGCGGGGTTTATCCGCTGTCACCATAGCCAAGCTGGTTCGAAATGTGTTCATGGTGGGTGTTATACCCCTTATGGCGCTGGCGTATTCGCGCTGGGGAAAGGACATACATGATGTAAAAACGCTTACGGGGAAGAGGGTTAAAGTAAAGCACCTATTGCCTTATTTTATCATCGGGTTCTTATTTTTCGCAGCATTCCGGTCGATCGGTGATGTAAGCCTTGTTGCCCGGGGAAAAGCCTTTCCTGGTGGGATTCGCAGCTTCCTGTAGTGTCGGCGGCATCGGTTATGCTCTTTGATTACCCTGATGGCGCATTTTCGGCGCTTATCCTTTTAAAAATGGATACCTTCTGGAACTGTTTGTTCACGGATTCCATATCATCGATAGGGCCTCCACGCCGTGGGAAACAGCACCAATCTCCTTTTGAATGCGAATGCAGTTCTCCATGCCTTCCATGTCTATCCGTGTTTCGAACTCCCAATTGGCCAGGTCCCGCAGCAACGCTTTCCTGAATATCCCTTTCTTCAGTTGGAAAACCTGTGCTCCGAAAGCCACAGCTTCATCCTGGTTTTTTCGGATCTCGTTACAGGACTTCCGGTACGCCTGTAACGCCCGCAGCAGTACATCCTTGCTTTCTTGTATAAAATGATTTCCGGCGAACAGCACACCCCACTGATACCGGGGAAAATAGTTTTTTACCGAGGTAATCACTTTGATTAAACCCTTGCTTTCCCCGAGTGCTACGAAGGGCTCTACCAGAAAACCGGCGTCGACTAAACCCGAAGAAAAACTTTCTAGCTTACCGTAGGAGTCGCCTAGAGGTACGGTTGTAATATCCTTCGCGGCGTCCATCCCATTCCGCTTAAGCATGATTCGGAGAAAGTAATCGTCACAGCTTCCGTATGAAAGGATACCGACCCTTTTCCCCTTGAGGCTTTGGATGTTTCTCAACCCCGGGGCGCCCACAAAGTAGTGATCGAGCTGCTGTATCACGCTGCTCCCGATGACCCTGGCGGGTAATCCCTGCGAAAAAGCCTTAGAGAAGGGAAGAAGACCCATATCACCGATCCGGATTTCTCCCTTTTCAACTGCCGCCGCCAATTCCGGCCCCCCCCAAAAGTACCTGATCGTAAGATCGATACCCAGTTCCCTGAAAAACCCTTTATGCCTTCCAAAGTACAGGGGGAGACGCTCGATCCAAAAAGAAGGCACTCCCCATAGGATTCTTTCACTCATCATACATCACCTTTTCCTTATCCTTACCAGGAAGACAACTTGTGCAATCATTGCCGCACCGCAACTGGCGGCGCAGAAAACCACCACCGACATAAAGGAGTAATGCTGGTAAAGGGTTCCCCCGGCGGCGGAACCGACGATATATCCTCCGGCTAACAGGGATTCATGTATTGCCAGACGCCCCGCCCTGCGGCTGCTGCCTGCGACGCTGTGAAACATGCTGTTTGCGTAATTAAAGGCGTTGCTCATTGATGCAACAGCGATGAGTAACGCGAAGAATGCAGTCGTCTGTACACGGGTCATTAGCAGCATCAGGATCATGAGGGAACCGATACTTGCAACCTGGTACCTGCCCCGGAAATGCCAGAAACTGAGGCGCCCGAGAAGAAAAAACCCGATGATCCTGGCGAAAACACGTAATGAGAGGAGGTTGCCTACCATGCTTTTACTTAACAGTAATGTATCCCGGGCGAAGAGGGGGAAAACGGTTATTATCATACCGGTTACGATAAAACCTGCGAAAAGGCCGATCCATGCCGAAAACCTGAGAGGCGTACTGGAATCTTCCGGTTTTTCTCCGGTATCTGTGGCGGTAATCTTCCCTCCGGAGATATTCCTGCTAATGGCCGGAACAGCCAGGGCGGCCCCCGTGATGAGCAGCAGGGTGCCGGCAAACAGGATAATGGCGCCCGAGACAGGGAGGGCGGGATTGCGTTCACTTAAAAATCCTGCCAGGGAAGGGCTGATGAGCAAACCAAAACTCCAGGACAGGTTGAAGCGGGACATGGCTTTATTCAATGTCTTCCCTTCCATGTTCTGGGACAGCCACCCCATCACCGGGGGCCAGAAAAAGGAGACCGAGAGTTGCTGCAGGCCGAAGAAAAGAAAGGTCAGGGGTAAGAAACGGAATACGTGGAGGAGGACAAGGAACAATGCCGACCCGGCGGTGGCGCCTATCATCAGGTACCTGGGTTTATACCGATCGAAAAGCGGCCCGAGGAAAATACATCCCGCTACATAAACCAGGGTACCGAAACTCATGAACCAGCCGATGAGACCGGGTGATGCGCCGTATACGTCCCTCATAAAGAAGATCAAACCTAGATTCAGCATCCCGCTTCCCAGAGCGACCAGGAGTGTGGAAGGATAGATTACTGCTGATTTACCGATCCCTGAAAAAACAATACGGAAGCGTTCACGCCTGGGGATGAAGAATCCCATTATCAACCCGCCCCGTCCGCAGGCGAACTCCGCTGGTTGAGCAAGTATCTCTCCCATGTGCCGGGCAGGGTGAAAGTTCCAGGCATCATAAGGGCTAATCGCTTTTTCTCATCTTCTTTTCCAACCGGCTGACACCGAGTGAAAGACTCAGCGTAAGTACCAGGTACATGATTGAGACGGTTATCCAGGTCTCAAAGATGTATCCGGTGGCAACCACCACCTGCCTGCCCATAAATGTCAGTTCCTGAATGGATATTATCGATGCCAGGGACGAATACTTAATTGTATTGATAAACTCATTGGCGAGAGGGGGAAGGACCCTTTTGAGAGCCTGAGGCATGATTATAAACCGCATTTGATCGAACCATGATAATCCCAGGGAATAGGCCGCCTCTCTTTGTCCCCTTTCGACGGATTCAATTCCCGACCGGATAATCTCGGTGATATAGGCTCCTTCGAAAAACGCTATCGTGATTACCCCGGAAATGAATTGAACAAAGAGGGATTCCCGGGCGAAGAAAACCGCCAGGATTGCTTTTGAGCCTTCCGTACGGCTTCGGATGAAATCCTCCACCCCGAGTAGGGGCATGATCTGGTCCACGACAAAGAAGTAGAAGATGAAGATCAGCACCAGGGGAGGTAAATTCCGTACTATCTCCACGTAAGTCCTGCCGAGCATACGTAGGAAAAGGTTCTTACTGGTGCGGCATAGACCGAAAACAATACCCAGGATAGTAGCCAGGATAGCAGCCCAGATAGACAGCTTCAACGTTACAATCAGGCCATCCATGAGAAAGTTGGGAGCAAGCCTGCCTGTTTCCGGGTCGTGGTGAATCAGGTATTGCGGTATTGCCGACCAATCTCCTTTGTATTCAAGCCGATAGTTAATCCGATAATAAATATATATACCGGCTCCAATGCAGAGAAAAATGAGTATAATATCAAGAGGCTGAAATTTCACCTTCCTGGCAATCACGAGAACTCCCCGTCAATAATGATGAAGTTAGCCGTCGCCCACTTGGAAGCAGGAGGCGGCTAACCTTGTATGTATGCAGGAACTATTCTCCTAAGAGATATTCCCAGTCCTTGGTACCGTACCAGTAATCCGCCTTGTCTTCAAGAAAACCCTCATTATCCCTGATCCATGCATTGAAGAAGAATACTGTATCCGGATCCCCTTTCGGTACAACAAAACCGGAAGGTTCCTTGGTGAAGAGTTCTCCCCCAAGGGGCCGGTACAGTACATCCGGGTAGTCCGCTGTCCAGAAAGCCGGCTTTGGAGAGGAGGAGAAAGCCGCATGTGAGTTTCCGTTAAGGACATCCTGGAGTACTGCTTCATCAGTATCGAACTGGTGCAGTTGCGCGTTAGGAACGAACTTCTTGGCTGCGGCAACAGGGGTTGCACCCATTCTGACTGCGATAATGATATCCTTTTTGTTCAGCTCTTCCAGTGAAGTTACACCTTCAAGCATCTTCTTGTTGACAACGCAGTCCATACCGCTGTATTCATAAGGGATGGAGTAATTGACTTTAAGAGCCCGCTCGGTTGTAATACCCATTCCTCCTATGATTACATCGAATTTACCGGTGAGAAGGGCGGGAATAATGCCCGACCATTCGGTGGGAACAAATTCTACTTCTATACCCATATCCTCAGCCAGTTTTGTAGCCACATCGACTTCAAAACCGACAAGATTACCGTCCTTGTCTTTAAAAGCCCAGGGCACAAAAATATCCAGACCCACCTTTAAAGCCCCGCGTTTCATGATGCGGTCAATCGCTGTCTCTTTTCCAACAGTTTGCTGTGCGGCGGCTGTTTCCGTTTTCTCTGCAGCGCAGGAGGAAAAAAATCCAACTATAACCGCAGCCATCAGCAGTACTGTCAGCACTTTTACTAGATTCCATCGTTTACTCATTACCTTCTCCTTCTATGGTTTTTTATTTTCGTGTACAATACGCGTTCTACAGATTTTTCTTTACCTCCTTTTCTTTATTTATAATATCTGGCTCAGGAAGAGTTTTGTCCGTTCTTCCTGGGGGTCTTGAAAGAAATGTTCAACCGTTCCGGTTTCAACGATCTGACCGTCGTCCATGAAAATAACACCGTCACTGACCTCCCGGGCGAAACCCATTTCATGGGTAACTACTACCATGGTCATCCCCTCCCTGGCAAGGTTTTTCATAACGTCAAGAACTTCGTTTATCATCTCCGGATCCAGCGCACTGGTTGGTTCATCAAAAAGCATGATTTTCGGCATCATCGCAAGAGCCCTGGCTATAGCTACTCTCTGCTGCTGCCCTCCCGAAAGTTGGGCGGGATAGCTGTTCGCTTTATCGGCTATACCGACTTTTCTCAACATCTCCATGGTCATCTCATCGGCTTCCGGCCTGCTTTTTTTTCGTACCCGGATTTGAGAAAGATTCACATTTTCCATTGCGGTCAGATGTGGGAAGAGATTGAAAGATTGAAAGACCATTCCTACCTCTTTCCGGATTTCCAGGCGGTTTTTTTTATTGTCGTCGAGGGGAATACCATCGATAATAATATATCCGTTGTCCGGTTCTTCCAGGCCATTCAGGCAGCGAAGCAATGTTGATTTTCCGGAACCCGAGGGGCCCATGATTACAACCACCTCACTTCGCTTGATCCTGGTTGAGAAATCTTTAACTGCCTGGATGCCGCCGATAAAAGTTTTTCTTACATTTTCTACTATGATGATATCATCACCAAGCTTCTTTTCACTCATGTAATGAGCTCTCCTTTCCCTAAATCACGTGAGGATCTTGAAACGCTTCTCCATGGAATAGACGATGGTCGAAAGAGTTATCGTGAATACCAGATAAATCGCTGCCGTTGTAAACCATACCTCGAAGGTGAGGAACGTATCAGCTGCAATTATTCGGGCCTGTAATGCGAGATCACTTAGAGAGACAACACTTACAAGTGCCGAGTTCTTGAACAATGTTATTACCTGGCTGGTCAGGGGGGGCAGGATCCTCCGAAGTGCCTGGGGGAGGATAATGTCTCTGTAGGTGTAGAAGGTGTTCAATCCCAGGCTGTGAGCGGCCTCCCATTGCCCCTTATGGAGTGAAGTTATTCCTGCCCTGAATATTTCCGATACGTACGCACCCTCGAACAGGGATAAAGCCAGTACAGCCGAACCGAAACGTCCCAGCCCGAGAATCGGACCCACCACAAAGTAGATCAGGTAAATTTGCACAATAAGCGGTGTGTTGCGGATTATCTCAAGATATACCCGGGCGATAAGCCGACCCATGAAGGAACCGGAAAGCCTGACCAGGGCTGTTACCAGTCCAAGAGTAAAAGCGATGACCAGGCTGATCCCCGAAATTTTAAAAGTAAAAAACAGGCCTTTAATCAACGCTCCGGCGAAAAGGCGTCCGTCCTCGATTCTGAAAAGATACTTCGGGATCCGGTACCATTGCCAGTAGTACCCAAGCCTGGAGGTACTCGTCCACATGAACCATATAACCAGTACAATTATCGAAATATACTCGATAATATCGATCCATGGAGAGCGGAATATGAATACTTTGTTCCTCAATTTATGAAGAAAAGAATATCGTACTTCCATCATGTTTTTGCTATCAGGCATAGGCACGTAGTAGGATAACAGAAAGATGAGGAAATATAAACAAATATTTCCTCAACATCACCCCTTCTGATTCCAATTGTTGAGAATCAAGAATCAAAAAGAAATCTGTTATCCCTTCCCGGGCCATGATTCTTCTCCTTATCCTTTCTGCCGCACAAGATCCAGGAGTTTTTCACGGATTCTTTTCTTAAGCGTTTCCGATCCTGGATTTGGTTTTTTTTCTACAATAGCGGTGCGTTCGAAAAGCCGGGAATTACGAAGCGCAGTACGCATATGTTTCAAGGTATGCTCATCCATAAGAAAGGTACGGTCTTTATACGCCCTTTTTGTTATATCCACTGCCAGGGTTTCATCATCCACCGTGATACCAGATGCGCACCGTCTGGCCATACCCGCCAGTTCATCACACAGTACCAGCATTTCAAGAGAGCCGGTCTTCCCGGCGGAGAGATATCCCAGATTGTGGATAAAGGAGGTGCCGGAAAGGGCGGCTGTTTGAATACTCATTCCTGCTTCGGATGCGGCCTGGATATCAACCGTATGGGCATCGGAACAACCCGCACCGAACCATGAAGGCACACCGAGGTCACTGAACACATCCACGGCTCCAAGGCAGGCCAGGGTATACTCCGGCGAACCGTAGGCTATATTCCCGGAAAGTAGATCCATAGGGAGAATAGACGAACCTGAAATAACCGGTGCGCCCGGCTGCTCAAGCTGGTGGACGGTAATCCCTCCCAGTATCTCTGCAGAAGACTGGGCTAAAGCCCCTGCCAATGTTACCGGCCCTGCTGCCCCTGTCAATAACGCAGGGTAACAAACCACGGGTAACCGGTTCCTGGCGGCAAACCGGAGGCGCCTGCAGGCTTCTTCCCCCAGTTCCAGGGGCGAATATGGGCCGGTCAGATCGAGAGCGAAGGGTTTTGCTGAAAAAGCTTCCCAGCCTCCGGCGACATCCACCAGGTAATTCCATATCTCTTCCCCCTCTACCTCGTTGTGGGCGATAAAAGCGAGAGGTTTTCCAGTTTCGCGGACCATGGCCTTGACTGTTTCCAGAGGTTGCTCACGGGCGGGAATGTCGCTTGGATTTCCTAAACCGGCGACAAGATCGATATTGTGCAGACGGTCACACACCCGTGCCGTTTCGGTAATATCATTCAGGGAACAAAGCCGGTGCTCCCCTGTCGTATAATCAAGAACATAAATACAGTTGAGGCCGGGGCTGAAGCGGGGTACCGTGTCCGAGGTGTCCACTGCCGGACGACCGCTACGGTCGAAGAGAACCAGCTTTCCGGGGACGCTTGAGATGGTGTTCCGTACCAGGTCTTCCTTGAAAAGGATGCGTCCTTCTTCGTTTTCCTTAGAGCCTGCTCTTTTAAGGAGTTTCCGGGTATCTTCATCCGCAACATGCATACCTACAGAACGAAGAATTTCGAGGGCTGATTGGAATATCCGACGGGAATCTTCCTTGTTCAGGAGTCGAAGTTTCATGGTTCCTCCTTTCGGCTATTGTTTGAATACTATTAAGAAGTAACTATTCCCCTGACCGTACCGTACGGTTGTCGTGGACAGAAAAACCAATCGAGAGGCATTCAGCCCCGATTGCGGCTGAATGCCTGTACTCATTAAGATTGCAACGTGATTTAATATGGAAATTCCACCCCCAGGGCCGCAACTTCATCTTTTACTTTACGGAACATATCATAGTGCTCCCGGGTGGGCAGGCCCTTTGTTACATCGTAGCACTCCTGGTACTGGGAACCCATGGAGGCATCAGCAGCCATGTGTTCGTACTTGGAAAGCATTTTGAGCGCTATTTCATTCGCCTGCTTACGGGTCATTCCCTGGCGGGCTACTGCATGGCCTACCTCCATACCTATCCGTGCCTCCAGGGGGGTAGCCCTGTTACGGTACTTGTTCCTGGTGGATGCCATTTCCCAGAGATGCCATCCGCTGACAGTACTTACCATGGCGTGACAGGCTGTTTCCCAGAAAACCATTTCGGTCATGGGTCCCGCATTGGAGAACCCGTTTGAGGTGTAGAGCAGTTTGCTGTTCCTGGCCATTGCCTGGCCGGAAACAGCGATAGGCCATAACAATTCACGGGTAGTATTGGAACCCCAGTTCAGGTGGAAGGGGAAATGCTGGTTGAAGATCGAACCGTATATGCACAAGCCGTTCAGGCTGTATGCCACGGTAGCAACTGCAACACCTTCGGAGCCTCCGCACCAGCCGCCGTAGATTGCACCTGTCAGGTTCCCGGAGTAGCAGCCGTACTGGTTGCAGTGTATGACACGGTTCAACAGGGTATCCGCAGTCTTGAATTCAGTCAGGGTACCGATGATCCTGGCATCTGTCTGCCGCACTCCCCATTCGTTGTTTGAAACCGCGATCTGCCCGCTGTCGTGTTCAGCAGTTCCCACCGCCACAAAAAAAGTTCCCGGACGCCCAACCTGTTTGGCTGCAAGCCGCATTTTGTAGATATGCTCGGTACATCCATTTATCTCGGAAGGTGATCCGGACCTGATCTTCTGTCCCATTGCATCTTCAAGGATGGGTGCGCAGAATCCGTCAAGCAGGGGCTCTTTCATGTAGGCAAGACACATGGAGTAAAACAGGTCTTCGTCGATGGTGATATCCGGGCTGAACAGGCAAAAGGGAGGTTCGGTGTCTTCCACTCTGCGGTGTTTCCACAGTACTGCGTCTTTCCCTGCTCCGACCCAGTACCGGTCCGAAGCGTTGTACAGAGCTTCCTTGATTTCTTCGTCGGAAACATTGATGATACGGTGAGTATCGGTATTGTACAAACCTACTTCACGGAAAAGTTCCCAGCCGGCCTTCCAAACCCTATCGGCAAGATCATCATCCGCCGGCACGGGCGTATTGGGATCGTATTGTATTTCATATTTCTTGACTACTTCCTGTAATTTTGGAGCAAAAATTTTCGGCAGAAAATCATTTTCATCGCAATAAGGTCCGGTGTTTGATCTTTCCTGGACCTCCCAGAGACGATATGGATTTGACATACTATTTCCTCCTTGGTTTAGGTATTTTCCTTGAAAAAGTCGGCAATCATTGCAGGAGCGGATCCTGCATTGGGACAGTATAAATCCGCCCCTATTTCCTCAGCCCATTCCTTGGTTGTAGGCGCCCCGCCGATGATGATTTTATACTTATCCCGTAAGCCCTGATCCTTCAGAATATCGATGATCTCCTTCTGATGAGGAAGAGTGGTACTCATCAAGGATGAGGCTCCGATAACCGTCGCACCCATGGCTTCCGCTTCTTTTATAAAAGCAACCGGATCGGCATCGACCCCAAGGTCCTTGACTTCATAAAAGTTACTTTCCAGCATCAGCTTCACAATATTCTTACCGATTTCGTGCAAGTCTCCCTTAACCGTACCCAGCACGATTTTACCTTTACTTTCTCCGCTCCCCTTCTCTTTCAGAAGAGGCGTAATGATCTGGATCACGCCGGACATCGCCTCTCCGGACATCATCATCTCCGGGAGAAAAATCTCGAGACGGGCGAATTTTTCGCCGATCTGTCCCATTATACCTGTGAGGGCTGAAATGATTTCAAGGGGATCCGACCCCTGGTCGATCAGTTCCCGGGCAAGACGCTTACTCTCTTCCTGATCTCCCTTTTCCACTGCCTTACATAGATTTTCAACTGACATGCTATTCTCCTTTTTCTAACAAAGATTTCTCATATGTTCTGCACCCTGACAAGGGCGTGTAAGCACTTTTCCCAATCCAGATAATTCCGTGTCACCCTTAACTCTTGAAATCCCGTTCAGATATCAGTCTTGCAGTTTCCGTAACCATCCGGCATATCTCTTCTATTCGATCTCCGTTCATTCTCTGGGCAGGCACGGTTGCGCTTATTGCGGCAACTACTTTTCCGTTCTTGTTTCTCAATGGAGCAGCAATGCAGCGGATACCTGGGAATGCTTCCTCATCATCCACTGCAAAACCCTGTTTTTTTACCTTTTCAAGTTCCTCGATAAGCCGGGGCATTTCCGTGATTGTGTTGACCGTCGCCCTGGGGAAAGGGCCGTCACCTAATAATCGTTTTAATTCCGGGAGACTTACATCGGCCAGCATCACCTTGCCCATAGCGGAACAGTAAGCCGGGCTGCGTCCACCTATTTTCGTCGCTACTGTGAGGGGTTGACCCTGGCCGACTTTATCGAGGTAGATAATATCGGCACCGTTCAGAACCGACAGATGAAAAATTTCCCCGGTTTTATCTGCCAGCCCCTCCAGGTAAGGCCGTGCCTGGTCCCGAAAATCGTACCGGCTTAATACCTGGCTCGCCAGTTCGAGAAATACGAGACCTAGGCGATATTTACTGGTTGCTTTGTCTTTTTCCAGGAAGCCCGACAAAACCAGGGTACTCAAAGTTCTGTGTATAGAACTTTTATGAAGGTCTATGTAGGAACTGATTTCCGTTAAGCTTAGCTCCGGGCGGCTAACAGAGAAGAGCATGAGCAAGTCGATTGCATTCTTAACGGAATTGATGATCTGCATTCTCTTATCTCTTATTACGCAACATGATTGCACTATGCGCAACTGTTGGATAATACTTGAGAATATACGCCCTGTCAACTACCTTTTTGTTTTTTTTTTATCATTTTTTATACTAATCAGCTTGCCGGTTTTTTATTGATTGTTTTCTCTCCGATCACTATTATTGTTCTGATAATCCTTGGAGGTCGACGGATTGAATAAGAAGCAGAAAGATACACGTATCATTCAGTCCCTCGATAAAGGACTTCTCCTTTTGGAAATTATTGAACATGAGACGTATCCCGTCACGTTAAACACACTCTGGAAAAAGCTCGGATGGGATAAAGCAACCATTCTTCGTATGTGCAACACCCTGGAACGGCGGGATTATATCCGTAGAGATCCATCCACCAAGCAATACAGCCTGGGATTAAAAATCTTCGGGCTTTACGAATCCATAATAAAACACATCGATGTCCAGAAAATGGCTAAACCTTACCTGGAACGGATAGAAAGGGAAACCCGGGAATCCACACACCTGGCTTTTCTATTCGAAAAGAGTGTGGTTTTTATCGATAAAGTTATTGGGGGGGCACCCAATCCGGTAAATGTCCAGATCGGCGGGCGGGAACCCCTTCACTGTACGGCACTTGGAAAGGCTTTTTTGGCTTTTACCCCCGATGAAGATAGGAAGAACCTGCTGGATGGGCCATTGAAAAAATACACGGCGAATTCGATTGAAACCATTGAGCGCTTTCAGAAAGAGCTCGATACGGTCCGGGAACAAGGTTACTCCGTGGATAATGAGGAGTATATCAGCGGTGTCCGGTGCGTCGCCGCTCCTGTTATGAACCAATCCGGTCAACCTGTCGCGGCCATCGGAATTTCAGCGCCGAAGGAGCGCCTCCCGTCAAGCCTCGTTGTAAAGTATGGAAAGTACATCAGTCAAGCCGCATTGGAAATCTCCGCGTGGTTAGGGTACACCCGGTCCGAAATTTCAGGGTCCGACGTCCCTTGAACTTATTTGGTCCTCACCTGGAACGGTCCGGATTAGTCTCAAAAATTGATTAATAATCAATAACAGAATTAATTTATTGACAAATAGACAACTCCATGGTTCTATAAAGGGAAATATTTTCTTTCCAGGGGGTACATGGTGGACATTGAACGTTTGGCCAATTCCGGGGCATTGAAAACCAAGGTATATATTCCGGGAAAATCAAAACAGGAGGTGAAATGCGAGCTCGGGCTGTCGAAGGTGACAAAAATGGCATCGAATGAAAGCGCAATCGGTGTTTCCGTCCGGGCGGAGGAAGCGTATCATGAAATAAGCGGCCTGCTGCATATCTATCCGGATCCGGTAAGCCGGGATCTTCGGGAAAAACTGGCCCGGCTATTGAGTTGTTCACCCGGTAATATCACTATGGGCAACGGCGCGGACGGGGTCATCTACAACCTGGGGATGGCTGTTATCGGCGAAGGTGATGAGGCGATTATACCGGAAACGACTTTTCCCCTGTATGAAACCATCGTCAAGATCATGCGGGGTAAGCCGGTGAAAACCGGGATGGACGGTTTCAGGATCGATCTCGATGCAATGCGAAGGGCGATTACCGGGAAAACGAAGATCATATACCTGTGCAATCCGAACAATCCCACAGGCGATGCCGTTGAAAAAAAAGAAATTCATGATTTCATTGCTTCGGTTCCGGAAGAAGTTCTGGTGGTAATCGATGAAGCTTATATTGATTTCATCGCCCCGGAAGAGGACCCTTGCAGTGTTACTCTTTTTACAAGCGGCAGGGATAACCTTTTCATTCTTCGAACGTTCTCCAAGATTTTCGGTTTGGCGGGAGCCAGGATAGGGTACGGTATCTGCCACGAAGACCTGGTTTCACTAATTCACAGGATCAAGCCCCCTTTCAATGTTTCCATCATCGCAGAGCACGTGGCGGCGGCTGCACTGGATGATCATCAATTCATGGCCAGGACCGTCGATGAAATCCGGCGGGAGAAAGAGCTCTATTATCGGATTCTGGACCAGTTAGGATTGGAATACGTAACGTCTCACACGAACTTCATCCTGGTTGATACGGGTCTCGATGCAAAGCAGGTTTTCGAAGAGATATTACAGGAAGGTATTATCGTACGGCCCTGCAGCGGATACGGTCTTCCCACTTGCATAAGGGTGACTATCGGCACCCATGAAGAGAACCTTCTTTTTCTGGATACACTTAAACATCTGGTATCAAGGCATAAGAAAAACTAATCGAGGTGGAGCTGCATATGAAAAGAATGATCATCGGCAACCAGGCAATAGCCTACGGTGCCCTGGCTGCGGGAGTCGATGTTGCCGTGGGGTATCCCGGGACTCCTTCTTCGGAAGTTCTAAATGAGTTGTTTGCATATTCTAAACGGAATAACCAGGCGCCTTACGTGGAGTGGAGTGTAAACGAAAAGGTAGCGTTCGAGATAGCTACCGCCGCGGCATGGACAGGCAAACGGGCCCTGGCAACCATGAAAATGTCCGGGGCCAATGTAGCCGCCGACTCCATCCTATCCGTAGCCTATTCCGGCACCAAGGGGGGGCTGGTACTATACATTGCGGACGATCCTGGGGCGGAAGCGGGCATGCCGGAGCAGGATACACGGGTGTTCGCCCTCTGGGCGGGGCTTCCGGTCCTGGAAACGACAAGTCCCGCCCAGGCTTTTACTATGTGCCGGTTCGCCTTCGAGCTTTCCGAGGATACAGGGCTCCCGGTCATCCTCCGTTCCGTTACATCTGTGGCCCATGCCCAGGAGGTGGTGGAAGCCGATGTTTCCTATCATCCCCGGGAAAGAACTCCCGAATTCGAACGGGACATTTCCCGTTTTACAAAGGCAGGTTCCGTTATTTGCCTTAACCAGCACAGGGAGCTTTTATCCAAACTCGACAAGGCCGGGAGCATTATCCACCGGCGGGGCATTAACCGGGTTGTTCGGCCTGGAGGCACCCTTTTCGCTGTCGGTGTCGGGAGCGTCAATCCTTATCTCATGGAATCGCTGCCACCTGAGGGTGAGATAAGCGCGGTATACATGGAGTCTTCCTATCCCCTCGATAGTCTCCTCATTGGGGAAGTCCTCGAACACGCGGAGCGTATTGTCGTCTTCGAAGAACTAGAACCGGTGGTGGAGATGCTCATCCGAAGCGAAGCGGAGCGGAAGAATTTTAAGGGTTCGATCATAGGGAAGATGGACGGATGCCTGCCGCGGGTCGGAAAATACACCGGGAAGGAGATTCTGAAAGGATTGGCATCTCTTAAAGGGGAACCGGTATGTGAAGAGACCGATGCTGTCGAACTTACGGTGAAGCATCCCATCACTTTCTGCGCAGGCTGCCCCCACCGGGGGACGTATATGTCCCTGAACCGGGCGTTGAAAAAAACCAAGCTGGGTAAAGGGGAAACCATTGTAACCGGGGATATCGGGTGCACCATACTGGGAATGAATCCACCCTTCGACTCCTGCTGGACCGAGGTATCCATGGGTTCCAGCATCGGGCTGGCCCAGGGATTTTTCAGGGCGGGAGTCGAAAAACCCGTAGTAGCAACCATAGGTGATTCCACGTTTTTTCACGCGGGAATTCCCCCCTTGATAAACGCGGTCCAGCACAGAGCAGACCTGCTGCTGATTATTCTGGATAACGGGTGGACCAGTATGACCGGCTTCCAGGTGAACCCGGGAACGGAAGAACAATTTCAGCGAGGGCCTGCTAAGAAGGTAAGCATCGACCGTATTGTCCAAGGGATCGGTGTGGATGCCTTGAAGGTCATCCATCCTTTCGACCAGGAGCAGGCGGTAGATGTGATCAGTGCGGCTTTGCTTGGAGAGGGGGTGAGGGTCATCATTGCTCGTGAAGAATGCGCCCTTACCAGGGGCCGGAGAGGGCCATGGGAAAAGATATATGATATAGAACCCGGGGTATGCGCGTTCTGCAAGGCCTGCCTGCGGGAGACCGGATGCCCGGCTTTATTGGTGAAAAGCCGGGAAGGGAAGCAGGTCATGTGGATCGCCCCGGAACTCTGTACCGGCTGCGGATTGTGTTTTTCCTGCTGCAGTTTCGATGCCATAAGTGCAAAGAGGAGGTAGAAGATGTTTGCGAGTATATTCATTGCCGGCCTCGGCGGTCAGGGAGTCGTCACGTTTGCCAAACTGCTGGCCGCCTCCGCATCAGAACAGGGCTGCAAGGTGTCTCTGTTCAATTCGAAGGGAATGGCGCAGAGGGGGGGAAGGGTAACCTCGGAAATTCGAATTTCTTCGGACGTAAGCGTAAGGTTCGGCTCCCGCCTTTCAGGAGGGGGAAGCGATATCCTTGTCGGAATGGAAATCGGGGAAGCCGTCAATTCCTATCCGATTCTCAGGAAAGGGGGGCTTGTCATCCTCCTTGATCACGCTGTTATCCCGGCTTCCATGATCCTTAAAAAAGAAGAGTACCCGGGTATTGACCGGGCCCTGAATATCTTTGCCGGGAAAACGGATTTCTGTTTCGGCGTGTTGCGTCCCGGAAGTCCCCATAATATATTTCTTTTAGGTTTTTTTAGCGCAATCCTGGAAGCGATGCCCGAGGTTCTCCCGGGTTTTACCGGGGAAAAGTTCGAAAACTCGCTACGTACCAACCTGATGCGGAACCTTGAAGAAAACCTCGATGCCTTTCAGGGGGGGTATGCGAATGGCCGGCAAATCGCATCCACTTGATTGTCTCTTCAAACCGGAAGCTGTCGCGGTTGTCGGTTCGGTTAAAAAGGGGAAGATAGCCCACCAGATAATAACCCAGGTTGTCGAGGGAGGTTATCAAGGCTCGTTGTATGCAGTCAATCCGAAAGCCGAAAAACCCGACGGTTTCCCACAGGTTTCCGGGTTTTCAAGTATTCACGAAATCGGGGGACCCATTGATCTGTCAGTCATCTGTACTCCGTCCCACGTGGTCCGCCAGGTGATAGAGGAGTGCGGCGGCGTTAAGGTGCCCGCCGCGGTTGTCATCACTTCCGGTTTCTCCGAAGCAGGTAATGGGGAAGGGGAAAGGGAGGTACTCGAATGCGCCCGCAGGTACGGTATAAGGATCATCGGTCCGAATTGCGCCGGTATCATGAACACCGGGCACAGTTTCTTTCCAAGTATTGAGATCCGGGCCCTGGCGGGAAGAACCGCCTTTATCACCCAAAGTGGAGCTGTCGGCGGAGCTGTCCTGGCCATGGCGAAACTTCGGGGGATAGGATTTTCCAAGTTCGTCAGCTTTGGAAACAGGAGCGATGTTGGTGAAAATGAGCTTCTGGACTATCTGCGGAATGATACGGACACGGATGTTATCGCCTTGTACGTGGAAAGCCTCCAGAATGGAAGGATGTTCATGGAAACCGCCAGAAAAGTGGCTGATACTAAACCCCTGCTTATCATAAAAGCAGGAAGAAGCGGTTCCGGTCAAAGGGCGGCGGGCTCCCACACCGGGTCCATGGCTGGTTCGGACAAGGTTTTCGACTCAATGGTCAGGCAGGCGGGCGCCATCCGGGTTGAAGGGATTGAGGAGATGCTCGATCTCTGTTACGGCATACACCGGTTGCCTCCCATGGGAGGGAACCGGATCGCCATAGTGACGAATTCCGGAGGTCCCGGCATTCTCACGGCGGACCGGGCGGAGGAGCTCCGGCTGGATGTGAAGGAAACGTATCAGTCTGTTCAGGATAAACTTCGAGCTTTCCTGCCGTCCCATTGCGCTTTTACGAATCCCGTAGACCTTACCGTGGAAGGAAGCGGAGAAAACTATCAGAAGACCCTGGAGATACTACTGGAGGCCGGTTATGACGGGGCAATAGCCATCAATGTGGCTACTCCTTTTCTCGATTCCGTTTCCCTTGCAGGAGGTATTGCCGGTGCCGTTCATAGCACGGAAAAGCCGGTCGCCGCGGTGTTTATGGCAGGGGAAATCGTGGAAGATGGAAAAGAGGCGCTGGAGGCGAAGGGGGTCGCCCACTTTCCGACAGGTGAGCGGGCTGCATACGTGTTTTCAAAACTGTCTGCATACCATGGGCGGGAGAAGCAACGCCGGACGGAAGTTCCGGGAGAGACCAGGGAACTTTCCTTAAGGCGGCCGGTACTCGAACCCGATGGTGTGCGGTTTCTGGAAGGGGAGGGGTTCTGTTTCCCGGAACACCGTTTTGTACAGTCCCCCGGGGATTGGGAAACCGTCGTTTCCGGAATCGGGTTTCCCATGGTCATGAAAGTCGTTTCCCCGGAGATTCTTCATAAGAGCGACGAGGGGGGGGTGGTGCTGAACATCCGGGATAAGGACCGGCTGAATTCCGCTTTTGAGGAGATGCGTAGAAAGTTTTCCCACTGCGATTTCAGGGGAGTGATGCTGTACCGGCAGGTCGGGCCGTCCCTGGAGATCATTGCCGGGATAAAACGTGATCCTGACTTCGGCCCGGTTATCCTGGCCGGTGCAGGGGGAATCTATACGGAACTGTTGGAAGATGTGGCTCTACGCATAGCCCCAATCGACAAGAACCAGGCGCTCGTCATGCTCTCGGAACTGAAAATTTCGAAGCGTCTCTACGGCGGGTTCCGGGGCGGTCCCGTTCTGGATAGTGAAGCTCTGGCGGAAATGCTGTCCTCCCTGTCCAGGCTCGCCGTAACCTATCCTGCTATCAAGGAACTCGATTTAAACCCGGTCTTCAGTCTTACCAAAGGGTATCTCATCGGAGACATGCGCCTGTTGCAATAGCGGCTTTCAAGGTTGTTCATGTCGCTGATACGGGGGCGGTGGGTTCCTTAACAGGCGGGGCCTGCTTCAGCGGTTCCCGGCCCGCCCCTTGCACGGTCCCGGCAGGCTTCATCGTCGATGGATGGGTATGGTACAGGTTCCCCAGATCGATTTCATGATGCTCCAGATAGGCAAGGGAAAGAAACGTGCCTTCCTGGCAGGTCAGGGTATCCCCGCAGGCGCACTCACCGCACAAGCCGATACCGCACATGGTATTGGTTTCCAGGGAGAGATAGATGGACTTGGGGCTGGCACCCGCTTCCCTCTCGATTGCCGCGGCGTGTTCCATGAAGGGCAGGGGACCGATGTTGAAGAAGACCGGCTTTTTGAGGGGAGCGGCGGCTTCACCCGGGAAAGCCGGCTGACGAGCATCCGGAGAGGAGTGCAGTTTCTTTTCCATTTCCTTAAGCACCTTGCAGACACCATTGTCGTCGATAAATATGTTTGCCTGAACGTGCTGCAGGACCCACCGTTGCATCAGCTTCTTGTCGGCTGCATCCCGTGTACCGATCCATACTTCAACTTCTCTTCCCATGTTTACGAAGTAGCGGTACAGCAGCGGGATCACCACGGTCCCGGTTCCTCCTGCCACGAGAAAGATCTTGTCCTCCCGGGATCCCGGCGAAATGCCCTTCCCGTAGGGTCCGCGCACCATGATGCTGTCTCCCGGAAGAAGGTTGAAAAGGGCGTTGCTGACCAGTCCTTTGCCGGAACCCGGATCGTGCTCCCGTTTCCTGATTACAAAGGTGAGGGGGTCGGTTTTGACTATGGAGAACGGTTTTTCTCCTGTTCCGGGTATCCAGAGGAAGGCATACTGGCTCGGCTCCGCATGCATCTTGCCGCGTAAGGAGATGACACGCAGGTCCCCTTCCTCGCCTACTGCTTCTACTTGATATGGTTTATACCGGGCAACCCGTTTTCGGTTCAGGTATGCCACCTCATCCGAACATCGGGGACGGAGGATGCCGGGAACCGACCGCTCCATACCATGCGTTAGCCCTTTGACGAATTCCGGGATATTCGACTGGGTAACCTGGGCGAATACGCTGCCCAGGCCAATTACGTCGGCTCCTGCGGCGGTCATTCGTTGAACATCTTCGGTGGTGAATACGCCGCCCATTCCTATTATCGGTACGCCGTTGCCCACCGCGGTCCTTACCCGGGAGACGCATTGCAGTGCCGTCTCCCTGATCCATATACCGGATTTCCCCCCTTTACGGCCATTCGGATTCGACAGGACCGGTTCTCCTGTTACCGGTTCGTAGTAGACTTCCGGGCCGGCCGTATTGATTGCCGATATGCCGTCGGCCCCGGCAGATACCGCGGCCTCCGCAGCGAAACCGATGTCCTCCGTGTTGGGAGTGAGCTTTACGAAGAGGGGCCGCTCTGTTGCGGCACGTACGGCTGTGACGTATTCCGATACCAGGGCGGGATGGGCTCCTATACTGGATCCGAATCCCGGGGCCGCATGGGGACATGAGAAATTCAACTCGAACATGTCGGCTATATCGCCAAATCCGGTTACAAGGGTGATGAAATCTTCAGGGTTGGAAGCGGAAAGAGAAACATTCAGAATCGCCCGGAGGGACCGTCTCCGGCGCAGTCCGGAAAGTTCGAGAATACCCTCGTTCATCCCGGGATTGCGCAGCCCGACTGCGTTGCCGAAGCATCCGTAACGGTCTTCAACAATGATAGGTTCACTATTTCCGGGATTAGGCAAAACCTGGTAGCTCTTGGTGGTGATGATCCCTATTTCCGGGATTTTCCTGTCCACCCAATCGATAATACCGGGTTTCGTTGTCATGACTCCGGAAACGGTTGCAAACCGGATCCTCCTGTTCCTGATGGCGTTTATTACATCCTCTTTCGTATTCATCATCCAAACTCCCGCTTGTTATTACAGTCTTTTTTATGCAAAAAAAAAGCACATGTTTCAGAAACCTGAAACATGTGCTTTTAAAAATTCCGGACCCCCCGGAATTTTACCCTACTATATAACCCCGGCAGGAAGAGAAACTCATCACTCCTTGCCGCTTTAACCCGTACCTTTCCGTGACACATCTGCTGTACATCCCCCCTATGACAGTAAATTGTCAGGAGTATATCGCAATAACAGCCGTGTGTCTACCCTCTGGAGCCACCTTTTTTTTCCTTTTCTCTCATGGCAAAGAAAACCCGTTCCGCAGTTACCGGTAAATATGTCAATCGTATCCCGGTCGCGTCCCGTATCGCATTTGTCACGGCGGGAGCAGCCGCACCTACCGACGGTTCGCCTATCCCTTTCGCTCCATAGGGCCCTTTGCCGGAATGGGATTCCAGCACAATCGTTTGAATATCGGGAAGGTCTTTCGATGTAGGGACCATGTATTCATGAAGATCCCAGGTGATGGGTATTCCGTCGATTTCCACGTAATCCTCCATCAGGCCCAGACCGATTCCCTGGGCCGCTCCCCCTTCCAGTTGACCTTCCACACGGTTTACATTTATCGCCTGTCCCACATCCATGGCTGTAGCGAACTTGAGAAGCTTTGTTTCACCGGTTTCGGTATCTATTTCAACTTCCGCGGCCTGGGCTCCGAAAGTAAAATCGGCGAAGACCGGGTCCTGGATAAGTGAGCCGGTAATCGGTTCAGTTACCGGGGCTTTGAACGTTGTCAGGTTCTGGGGCAGATTCTGTAAAGATGCGCACTGTTTGATGACGGAAACGAGGGAGATGCTTTCACCGGCTTTTCCTCCGGAGATGATAACGACTTTTTTATCCCTGAGGTTCAGGGTATCCAGGGGGACGGAAAGGATTTCAGAAGCCTCTTTCAGGATGATTCTCCGGACATTTTCAGCGGCCATTTTGGTGGCATTACCGGACATGTACAACCCCCTGGTGGCCGTAACCGTTCCCCCGAGAGGGGTAACCTGGGAATCCGAGTTGATTACATGGACCTCGTCGAGGTTCAGACCAAGGACTTCGGCGGTTATCGCACGGAGGCTTTCCCTCTGTCCCCCGCCCAGGTCGGGAATGCCGCACCGGACAACCGCACTTCCATCCATTTCCAGGTTGACCCAGGAGTTGGAAGTATCGTGGAGATACGTCATCCTGCCGTAGGACTGCCAGAAACAGGCTATACCCCGTCCTATAAGCTTATTGGGAGGGGCGGGGGTTTTATCTCCCAATGCTGCGAAAGCTTTTCCAGCCGCTTCTTCCAACAGCACATCGGATGTTATCTCCTGGAAATTAGCGGTCTCGCTTCCCCGTTTAAGGAAATTTTTCGCCCTGAAGGCAACGGGGTCCATACCAAGTTTCCGTGCAAGTTCATCCATCTGCGACTCGTAAGCTGCCGCCACTTCCGGACCGCCGAATCCGCGGAATGCACTGGTCATGATGTTGTTGGTAAGTACCGAGTATGCGTCCACCTTGACATTCGGAATTTCATAGGGTCCAGGGGCGTGTATGGTCGAATAAATGAGAATCCAGGGGGTCAGGTAGACATAGGCCCCGGCGTCGCTGATGATTTCCGCTTCAAGGGCTACCAGCTTGCCGTCCTTCGTAGCGCCGTGCTTGTAACGCATGAAAACCGGGGGACGTTTCTGACGCCCGTATCCCATTTCCTTGCGTGTAAATGTGAGTTTTACCGGTCTTCCTGTTTTCCATGCCAGGAGGCCAAGGAAGAGTTCCACGCTGATGTCTTCCTTACCCCCGAAACCGCCCCCGAGGATCGTGCCGATAACCCTCACCCTGCTTTCAGGCAGACCCAGAACAGTAGCGATATCGCGGTAATGCTCGATCACCTGTGTGGAATAGCGGATATTGATTACCCCGATGTCATCAGTCCATGCCACACCGGACTCCGGTTCCAGGTGTGCGTGTTCCTGCCTCGGGGTGCGGTAGGTGTTCTCCACGATGACATCAGCTTTGGAGAAACCGTCTTCTGCGTCCCCTTTGCGCAGTTTCCATGACGCGATCACGTTATTACCGCCGTGTACCTTTGGGGCCTCCGGTTTCATCGCCTCAACAGGGTCGAATACCGCCGGAAGGTCCTTGTATTCGATATCGATAAGAGAAAGGGCTTCCTCGGCTGTCGCAAGAGTTTCCGCGGCTACCAGCGCGATAGGCTCCCCGTAGAACCGTACCACGTCTTTCGCTAGGACCCGGTTCTTCGCTTCCAGCAGGCCCACTTCGGTGGTCTGCCCCACGACATTCTTTACAGATTCGTTATTCGGTACATCATCCGCGGTTATTATGCAGACAACACCGGGCAGTGCTTTCGCTTTTGACAGGTCAATCCGCTTGATCCCGGCGGAAGGTTTGGTGGAACGAAAAACTTTTCCATGCAGCATGCCTGGCATTTCATAGTCGTCTGCAAAAATAACATTCCCCAGGACCTTGTCCCGTTCATCGAGGCCGGGAATTCTCTTCCCTATAATCTTGAAAGCATTTTTCATGTTGTGCCTCCCGTCCTGCAAACTTCTGCGATAATCTTACTTGCGTCCTCGATCGCGTCTACGATTTTCTGGTAGCCCGTGCAGCGGCAGAGATTGCCTGCGATCGCATCACGGATTTCTTCCCTGGTGGGATTGGGGTTTTTATCGAGAAATGACTTCGCTGTCATCAGCATTCCGGGTGTACAGAAACCGCACTGCAGGGCCTCGTGTTTAACAAAGGCTTCCTGGATGGGGTGCAGGAGGTCCCAGGTCCCCAGGCTCTTTGCCGTATAGATTTTTTTCCCCCGGGCCTGCATAACCGACGTAAGACATGAGAGCACCGCGGTATCGTCGAGTATGACGGTACAGGCCCCGCAATCGCCGTGATCGCAGCCTCGCTTGACCTCGATATGATGCGTATTTCTCAGAAAATCCAGAAGGGTCGTTTCAGCTAGTACCCGGCTTTTAACTTCCCTGTCATTTACCGTTAAAGTAATATCGTATTCCACCGTTTCCATGTTATTCCTCCAGGTTTGTACTGCAGCGTATAGCTTTCGCCAGGAGTCCGGCGGACACTTCCAAGCGGTACCGGGCGGAAGCACGTACATCGGTAATGGGACTGATATCTTCTCGTAACGATTCGCACATGCCGGCAAGGGATCCCTTGTCGAGTGTCCAGCCTCTGAAGCGGTTCTCGGTTTTGTTTGCCCGTATGGGGGCCGGTGCGACACCACCGAGGGCGATGCGTATTTTTTCGATCCGCCTCTCTTTCACAACTACCCAGGTTGCGGCGGAAGTGACGGAACAGGATGTCCCTTTACGCAGGCCTAACTTGATAAACGCACCAGTTCCGTTCGTCTCCTTCGGAATACGGATTTTCAGGATGATTTCATCGGATTCCAGAGCTGTCGTTCCCGGTCCTTTAAAAAAATTTTCCAGGGGGATCACCCTCTCCCCGGAGGGGCCGGTTGCAATTACCTGTGCATTAAGAACCAGGAGTACCGGGGCGGTATCGGCAATAGGCGAAGCATCTGCTATGTTTCCTCCTATCGTAGACATTTCCCTGACAACAGGATTCGCAAAAATATTGAGAGATTCCGGTAACAGTGGTACCGTCTTTTTAAGAAGGGAAGAGTTTATGAGGGCGGCCATCGTCTCGGAAGCGCCGATTTCTATGTGCATTCCTTCTTCCCGTATTCCTTTAAGTTCTTCTAAATACTTGATATCAACAATCATCCCTTCACGGTACACATCATCCTTGATATACACCATCAGGTTGGTCCCTCCTGCAAGTAAAAGGGCCTTTTTTTTCAATTCCTTTTTTATCCGGAGGAGTTCCTCCAGGGTGGAAGGTTTTTTATAAGTAAAGCTTTTCATATCTTCCCTCCTCTGTATTACCGTCTCCCGTATGCCATAGGGGTGGCTGCTTTGATTTCCCCCCATCCGCCCGCCATTTTTACCGACAGCGGGAAGATAATGATAAGGCCGACCAGCAGGATAATAACCTGGAAAAAATCGGTCCAGGCCACGGCAAGCATACCGCCGAGAACAGTGTATGCCAGGATAATGCCGGTACCGATAAGGATGGTTACGGCATAGGGCCAGCCGAGAATGTATTCAAAGATCTTTCCGATGGCAACCAGTTGTACGGCACCCCACAGACAGTAGGTCGGTACCATCAGGATTCCGGACCATCTGGCTCCCCAGGATCCGTAACGGCAGGAAAAGAACTGTGCTGCAGTATTTACCTTGGCGTCATGAACGATTTTCATGAACAGGAACCCGGCCAGAATGAGGGTTAGCCCTGCTCCGTAAGGATCGTAAATGACACCATGGAATCCGGAGTGAAAAGCCTCACCGGAACCCCCAAGTACGGTTCCACCGCCCCACCATGTTGCAAACAGCGTCGCTGTGACCAGCCAGATCGGCAGGCGCCTTCCGGCTGCCAGGTAGTCGTCACTACTTTTAATCTTACGTGAGACCAGGATACCGATCACTATCATTCCAATGAAGTAGATGACGATGATTTCTACCGGGCTTGTTCTCATAATCCCTCCTCAATGGATTGTACAGCGGCAGCACCCCATACGTCTCTGTCGAAGTTTTCCCGCTGTTGTATTCATCGAATACACCCCTGATCAGACAGGAAGGGCATTCGATCTTCTCCCATAACATATCCTCCTATAACGTATCCTTGACGACTTTCAGTACATCCTCTGTAATACTGAGGGTATCATCTATGTCTTTATCCGTATGAGCAGCGGAGATAGAATACTCTTCAAACCAACCGCTTCCCATGGGAACGACACCCTTACTGAGCATACCGTACCAGTATTAATTCCACATCTTCTTGTTTCCTTTATTTGCCTGCCTGTATGTATGGGGAATTTCAGGAACAAACTGAATACCGCCGAGGGGGCCTTCGTGAGTAACACAGGCAGGGAGTCCCAACCGCTCGATTATTTCTTTCAAGCCTGCTGCATACTTGTTTCCCAGCCGGTCCATTTTCCTGTATGTATCTTTCGTAAGAACTTTCCTTAGGCAGGCCAAACCGGCTGCGGTAGTCAGGGGGTTGGCATTGTAGGTGCCGAAATGTACTGCAGGACCTAAAGGCGTTATCATGTTCATGAGTTCACGCTTCCCACCGAATGCGCCAAGGGGTGTTCCGCCTCCTATCGCTTTCGCCAGGGTCACCAGGTCCGGCTCGATGCCGTATTTCTCGCAGGCGCCTCCTGCGGCTATCCGGCAGCCCACCTTGACTTCATCAAAAATCAGGAGAACTCCATATCGTTTCGTCAATTCCCTTACTTTCTCGAGATAACCGGTGTCCGGGGGAATAACACCTCCGTTTGTCATGCACGGTTCCAGGATGAAGCAGGCAATATCACCTTCATGCTTTTTAAGCTGATATTCCAGGCTTTCAAGATCGTTGAATTGTACAACGTAAGTATGCTGCCATGCACCGTCGGGTATACCGGCACTTTCAACAACAGAAGAAGGCATCCAGGCAGGTCCAGCCGCAACATCGCTTGGAACTGCAGTAGAAACAAGCAGCATGTCATTCGCCCCGTGATAAGCTCCTTCAACTTTCAGTATTCCCATGTTTCCAGTTGCAGCCCGGGCGAGCCTAACGGCATACATCGTCGCTTCCACTCCTGACTGGGTGAAACGTATCATATCGATAACGGGGTACCGTCTCTGTATTTCCAGTGCCAGGTCGGTTGCGGATTCCCCCGGCATTCCATAGAGAATCCCCCTTTCCGTCTGCTCCTTGATTGCTTCATTTATTACCGGATTTGCATGTCCGGCGACCATGGCAGCATAACACATGCTGTAGTCGATGTACTTGTTGCCATCCAGGTCCCAGATATAGGCACCCCTGCTGTCATCAACGTAGATGGGATAGGGTGGCCAGAACTGAATCGCACTCCCGACTCCGCCCGGAATAACCGCTTGTGCCCGCTTTGCCGCCGCGGCCGACTTTGGCGTACGGGCGGCATAATCTTCATAAAACCCCATAAAATCCTCCTTACCTTCTATAAAACATCTCGGGATGCCTGCTTATTGTAACACACTGACAAATCTGTTGTCTATCAAAAATTGAAATATAATTTCATATAATGAGAAAACATGTTAGTTCACATCGTATGCCCAGCTGTGATAGTGTAAGCGTCCTCCCGGCTGACCCTTCGCTATGGCAGATACCGGGTTAACTCAAGGTCCTTGAGAACTTCTTCTGCGGGTAACCCTGTCACCTCATCCAACCCGGCCTCCCGCATGTAATCGGTTACCATAGTTTTAAGATCTATCTCGACTCCCTTTGTCGGTCCGCTTCCCAGCGGCGGTTTGCCGAGTACTCTATCAGGAAAAGTACACGTTTCCAGATTCCGGCCCGCCTGGAGATTGAATATCCGCCTGATAAGAGTCAGCCGATGTCCCAGCTTTTCCAGTTCTTTCATAGTCCATTCGGTACCGTCTGCAGCCGTAAGGTACTCCGGTAACGTCTTGTAACTTAATATAAAATAACCGAAAAGGCATAACCCTGCTGCGTTGAGCACATGGGTCCATCTTTCATTTTCCATATGATGTTTTCCTCGCCGGGATACCTGATCCGGAGCGATTTCCGGCATTTCATAACCGGCCAGGGGGAATGCAGTTGATCCCTGGGTATGGCGTGCAGGTGTGGGATCAAGGAAATAGGTTAAAGCCAACCCCACATTCCATCTCGGGTCATGTGCAGGCAGACCTTCTCCTCCAACTGCCATTGCATACTGCGCTGTTTCAGATCCGAACACCCTGATCGCTGCATCGAAGCCCCTGGAGAGAACTTTCCCTATCCCTTCGTTTTTCCCGATGTTTTCCACCAGTGTAACGATAGCATGTGGGTTACCCCATTCGAGGTCCAGCCCGTCCAATTGTTCCCTGGTGATGAGTCCCTGCTGGTAGCATTCCATCGTGTACGCGACGAGTCCGCCGCAGGTGATTGTATCCATACCGAAGCGGTTGCACAGGTCATTTATCCTCATCAGGGACTCGACATTGTCATTCAATAAATTCGAACCGAAGACCGCCATTGTTTCATACTCCACTTTATGAAGGGGCCCATCGGTTTTAAACTCACCATCTTTCACTTCTACATGCCCGCCGCAGCCGACAGGGCACCCGCTGCAGGCGTATTTTTTTACCTGGTACTTCAGCACTTTTTCAGCGGTTATTGTGAAATCTTTCATTTCCTCAACCGATGAAGACCAGTTTTTCCACGGGGCATCTCCGGTTTCCAGTGCCCCTTCGTAGAACATCGGCGTTCCAAATGTTGATAAAGTTTCGCCAAACCCCGATTTGAACAACGGGAGATGCTCTTTACGGAGACGTTTCATTTTTTCCGGGTTTGCAACGGGGATTTCCCTTTTACCTTTCAACACCAGGGCTTTCAGCTTTTTGGATCCCATAACAGCTCCCAGTCCCGACCTCGCTGCGAAACGTCCTTTATCGGTTGAGATCCCTGCAAAGAGGGAAAGGGACTCACCGGCAGGTCCGATACACGCTGTCCGGCAGTTTTTGCCGTACTTTTCCTTGAGTAGATCTTCCGATTCGTAGCAGTCTTTGCCCCAGAAAGGACCGGCACTTTCTAATGTTGCTTCCCCGTTCTCTACGACCAGGATGACGGGCTCCTGTGAAATGTCAGAGAACAGTATTACATCAACACCGGCCTGTTTCAGGGCCTTGCCGAAATATCCACCGCAATTGGCATCTCCCCAGCCCATGGTGAGTGGGGATTTTCCGAAGCACATGAAACGGGAGGCGATATAGGCACCGGTTCCGGTCAAATATCCTGTTGCAAATCCCAGCATATTCCCGGGTCCCATGGGATCGCAGGAGGGATCCATCTTTTCAAGCAGCAGCGCTGCTCCAAGTCCATATCCTCCAAGAAACTTACGGTACATGTCATGAGTGATGTTTGAAAAATGACAAGTTCTTTTTTTTAGGTTCACTTCAAGAATGCTGCCGGTTACTGCATACATACACTTCCTCCCATGTTAAGAAAAGTACCCCTCATGATAAATAATAATAACCGTAAACGCAATAGTTTCATTCCTTATATTAAGTTATGTATTCTGAATAATGAGAATATAGGTTTGCAGTATCCTTCCCAGAGTTGAGCAGGGAAGGTTGTTTTCACTTTACTATTCCAAGATTACTATTAATTCTCAATAATTAAGATATGCATTGCTTAATTTGGTAATAATTGCATTTTTCATCTTACTATTGTACAATTGGAGTGATACACTGCGGTTCCATGCGTTAAAGGAACGCAGCTATAAGTAACCGGCGAATCCCGCAGTGGGAAAGGGCCGGCGGAGTGTACGATCCGGGCCCATGCTCCCCGGGGTGCTATAACTCTGGGTAAAATCGGAAGGAGGAGAACATGGACAGTGAATTGATTATTCAAGGCGGACTGCTGGTATATCCGGAAAAAACGATCCCCGCGGATATCGTTATCTCCGGGGGAAAAATATCCAGGCTCCTGCCCCCGGGCTCGGCGGAGGGCGGCGAAAAACTGGATGCATCGGGGTTATATATACTGCCGGGGCTGATCGATCCTCATTCTCATCCTGTTTATCTGGATGATATTCAGGCGACATCCCGGACTGCCGCTTTCGGCGGTGTAACCTGCTCGGTACACTATGCTTATGCTAAGCCGGGGAATAAACTGGCGGAAACAATTCGGGATTTCAGGAAGAACGGTGAGGCGGCCTCATATACCGATTTCGCTGTTCATGGCGGCTTATTTGAAACGTTGAAGCAGGCGGATGAAATTCCCGAATGCTTCGGGATGGGGGTAACATCGTACAAAGTATTCATGGCTTATGCAAAGCTGGGCTGGATGACAGACGACTACGCAATGGCGAAGGTAATGGATATCGTCGGCGGACTTGGTGGAATGGTTGCGGTTCACGCCGAGACCGGGTTGGCAATCGATTACATCATGGACACGTTATTGGCTGAACAGGTGGATTTCAAGGAAAAATTCCTCGAGACGAGTCCTGATGTGGCAGAGGCGGAAGGAATTTTTCGGGCTGTCTCTATCGGTCGGCTGTTTGACTGTCCTGTATATATTCCTCATATTTCATCCAAAGAGGGTGTCGATGTTTTACGTTTTCTAAAAGGCAAAGGAGTGAAAGTTTACGGTGAAACCTGTCCCCAGTACCTCGCATTAACCTGGGATGAACTTAAGCAGTCCGGCCCCCTGGGGAAGGTAGGCCCTTCGATAAAAACCGAAGGAGACAGGAAGGCATTGTGGACGGCTGTGGGCGGCGGCCTGTTCGATACCCTGGGCAGCGATCATGCCCCTAAGGCAAAGAAAGTGTCCGATGATTTTTTCAAAGCTCCTTACGGCTCCCCGGAAGTCGAGACCATGCTCCCCGTGGTCTGGCAGTACGGAGTCAATGCCGGGCTGGTAACTCCGAATACCCTGGTTGAACTCATGGCGGAAAACCCTGCGAAAATTATGGGGATTTATCCAAGAAAGGGGAGGATGGAACCCGGGGCCGATGCGGACCTGGTCCTGTTTGATCCTTCTGAATCATGGACTGTATTTCCCGGGAATCAACATACCCATGCGGAATACACCCTTTTCGAGGGGAAGAGGCTTACCGGGAGAGTGAAAAAAGTCCTGGCAAAAGGTAAAATCCTGGTTGATGGGGATACGTTTTACGGTACACCGGGTAATGCCGACTATCTCCCGACGGATGCAGGGCGTCTGTAACGTTGGGTGTTGGATTGCCTGTTCTTTACTTTGCAGGTGGAAGGAATGTGCTTTCCGGCATCCTGGGGAAAGGCCCTCCGATTTTCCGTGAGATTTGAATGCTCGCGTCGATAAACAGCGGCGCGTATTGTTCCATCCGCTCCCTGGTAAGGGAAGCCGATGTTCCTACAAGGGCGATGCTCCCCATGACTTTTGCCTGGCGGTTAAATAAAGGTGTCGCCATTGCGTTGATACCCGCATTGAACTCTTCTATGTTGAAGGCTACTCCGGTTTTCTGTATTTCCAGTAGTTCACGTTTCAGATCTTCCCGGCTGGTTTTGGTGTTTTCCGTATGCTTTTCAAACTTCAACTGCCTGAATATCCTCTCCTGGATTCCCTTTTGAAGAAATGCAAAAACCACTTTTCCGGCGGCGGAACAGTGCAGCGGCATCATCTCCCCTAAACCTACTGAAACACGCATATTGGTGAACCCGCAGATCTCCATCACGACACAACTCGTACCATTGAGGAGGGTGAGGAATACTGTTTCTCCGGTCTCGATATGCAGGTGATCCAGGTAGGGCAGGCTTTCTGACGCGATATCCATTCCCTCGCGGAGCGCTTCTGCATATCGAAGATGGGCGAATCCCAGGAAATACCGTAAATCCGGTTTTCGTTGATATACGAGATCGTATTTTCGTAAATCCGCCAGAATCCGGTAACACGTGGAGGGAGGGATATTCAGCCTGTCGCTGATCTCCTTGTTAGAGAGCCCGCTGCGGTATTGCTTACGAAGCAGATCGAGAATTGAATGAATTTTTTTAATTGACGGCATACATGGGCAGGATAACCGCTTGTATCATTTCATGTCAAGGGAGCGGATGTTCTTAAATTCTTAAATATCGGAATGCAATTTCGATATATCCTTTACACGCCGGGAATACTACTTTATAATCGATTATACGCGCAAAAGGGAAGGGTGTATGAGTAATAGAACCTCTGTGCAGAATAAACACTATCATTATGTGGGGAAGAATTTTCCAAGAAAAGAGGGGAGGGCCCGGGTAACGGGGAAGGAAATCTATCCTTCAGATCTACAGTTTTTCGGTATGCTCCATGGTAAAGTTTTGAGGAGCCCCTACCCGCATGCAAGAATCAAGAGTATTGATTTTTCAGAAGCCGAGGAACTTGGTGCTGTGTGCATCAGCTTCAAGGATGTACCGGATACGGTATTCAATGTTCGCCAGGTTTCAATACCCCGAAGCACCTACAAGGACTGGAAGGTGCTCAGCAGCCACATGCGGCAGGTGGGAGATTTCTACGGAGCCCTGGCTGCTGAGACGGAAGAGCTTGCGGAAGCCGCACTGGAAAGGGTAAAAGTCGAGTGGGAAATACTCCCGTCATACCTGGATATCGAATCGGCTCTGAAGGCCGAGGATAATCTTGTTCACGAGAAAGTATATATAGAAGACAGGGAGATTATAATCAAGAATAATATTGCCTGTACCCGGGAAGTCGAGGACGGGGATGTGGAAAAGGGATTCTCCGAAGCTGATGTAGTAATAGAGGAGGAATTTACAACGCCCCGGGTGTACCATGCACAACTGGAAACGAAGTCCTGTGTGTGCAGGCCGGAACCCGATGGAGGTGTCACCGTGTGGCCCACCACCCAGGCTCTCCACAACACGAGAATACTGATAGGGGAAATTTTCGGTATACCTCTTAACAAGGTGAATGTCGTCCGTCTTACCGGAGGTGGTCACTTCGGAGCGGGAATTCACACAAACCCGGTACACCTGATAACAGTGGCCCTTGCCCTGAAATCCGGAAAATCGGTAAAAATCGTCCAGAGCCGGGAGGAAGATTTCTACAGTCACTGCAGGTATCCCAGCAGGTACAGTGTCAGTCTCGGGGCGAAAAAAGATGGAACTCTCGTGGCAGGCCGGATGAAACTCTGGGTTGATATAGGGGCGCATCATGTGCAGGCTATTGCGTACCTCGGGGTATGCGCCGGATGGTGGCATTCCCTCTATCGCCTTCCCCACATGAAATATGAAGGGTTGGCTGTCTACACTAATAAGGCGCCGTCCTGTGCAATGCAGGGATACGGTGCTCCACAAATAACGTTCGGTATCGAAACCATGATGTCCATGCTGGCGGATAAACTGGGTATGGATCCTATTGAGATACGGAAAAAGAACTATGTCGGGCTGGGTGAAATTTTCTGGGGACAGGGGCCTACCATCAGGTCGGTTATCCATTCCGATGGTGTTAAGGAATTACTCGACCGTGGTGCAGAATTGATCGGATGGAAATCCGAAACCGGGCCGGCCCGGAAAACCGGCAGGTTCAGAAGGGGTATCGGTTTTGCCCGGGGATTCCACACCTCCGGAACCGGTGCGCCGGTTCCCGGTGAAGTTAAGGATTATACTACTGTTCAGGTCAAAGTTAATGAGGACGGTAGTATCGATATTCTTACAGCTTTGATGGACCACGGAGGCGGAACCCTGGATGCAGCAGCAAAGCTCGTTGCAGAAGAGTTTTCCATTCCTATTGATAAAGTAGGCATTTCCCCTGCGGATACAAGGTCTACCGGTTATGATGTCTGTACTCATGCTACCCGAGGGGTCTACTGCGGTGCAGGAGCAGTTCTTGATGTTGCCAGGGAAACGAAGGAGGTTCTCCTGGGATTTGCCTCCCGGATCATGAATGCCCCTGTAGATTCACTCAAGACCAGGCCAGGTGCCGGATTGGAGCAGGGTGTGATCTACGTCGAAGGTATGCCTGAGAAAAATATAACAATAAAAGATGTCGCCCGCACAGCCATGGAGAACGATTGGGGAACGGCGATTGTTTCGAAGAGTATTCGTAAAGTGAATTGTCCACCGGCGTTTACTACCTTTTTTGTTGAACTAGAGGTGGACACCGGGACCGGGTGTATCCGGATCCTGCGGGTTGCAGCCGGGAGTGACGCAGGCGTTGTGGTAAATCCGAAACTTGCCGAGGGACAGCTTCAGGGCGGCTTTTATCGCGGCGCCGGAATGGCACTCCTGGAGGATACGGAGTATGACAGAAACACCGGCAGGCTCACCAACAATGCTCAATTCATGGATTATAAAATGCTCGGTGCAACGGAGATGCCGTCTTCAGAAAACTTTATAACTTTTTTCGCTGACACCTTTGAGCCGACAGGGCCTATGGGGGCGAAGGGGATAGGAGAAGCCGCCCTCAACCCGGTTCCCGCAGCAGTTGCACATGCTGTTTATAATGCAATAGGGATATGGTTCAACACACTCCCTATACGCCCTGAAGATATCCTCTCAGTCCTGAAAAATAAAAAAGGAAGGTTGATGCGGCATGTCAAACTCGAGAATAATAACAACTGATTTTGATTATTATGCGCCGGAGGAACTTTCCGAAGCGCTGAAACTGCTTACCCGGGAAGATGCACGGCCCCTTGCCGGAGGGACCGACCTGATCAACAACATCAAGATGGACAACGCAGAACCGAAATCACTGGTGTATACCCTCGGTATTAAGGGCCTTGATTTTCTGCGGGTTACTGGATTTCTGGAAATAGGTGCCGCGGTAATCCTCGTGGATATCGAACACAATACGTCCGTTGTCCGGAAGTGTCCTGCCCTGGCAGCGGCGGTTAACGTAATAGGCGGTACTCAAATCAGAAACATGGCGACCCTTGCCGGAAACATCTGTAATGCTTCCCCTGGTGCTGATACTCTTCCTGTCCTCATGGTATTGAAGAGTGAAGTTGATATCTCATCACTGAAAGAGGACGGAACGGTAACCGTGAAAACAGTTTCCGTGGAAAACTTCTTTACCGGTCCGAAAAAAACCATCATTAACCCGGGAGAACTGGTAACGGCTATCCGGGTTCCTTTTGCAAAAACGGGGTCCGGACAGTCGTTTAAAAGAGTTTCGCGGGTGGGCCTGGATATCGCTAAAGTCAACTGTGCGGTGTATCTGGAGAGAGACGGCAACAAGCTATGTACAATCCGTATTGCTTTCGGATCGGTTGCCCCGACTCCTGTCCGGCTCGGGACTGTGGAGGATTTACTTACCGGTGAGGAGATGAGCGAAAAGCTTATCAGCAGTGCTGTGGAAAAGGTGGCCAGGGAACTGAGGCCTATTGATGATGTACGCTCCACCGCGGAGTACAGAAAAAGGGTTGCGGCGGTACTTCTCAGGGATGCTGTAACGGAAGCCTGGGCGCAATCGGGGGGAAGATGACCATGGAGAAGGTGATTACGCTCAACGTCAACGGCAAGGAATATACTGCAACGGTACGAACTAATGAAACATTGCTTCAGGTAATCAGGGAAAAGCTCCACCTGACTGGCACGAAATACGGATGCGGAATTGGAGAATGCAGTGCATGTACGGTTATCCTGGATGGAAGAACCGTTCTTTCCTGCCAGATGCTCGCCGTTTCAGCAGCCGGAAAGAAAATACTCACAATCGAGGGCCTGGATGATGGCGGAAAACTGCATCCTGTACAGGAAGCCTTCATAGATGAGGGTGCAGTTCAATGCGGCTTCTGTACTCCCGGCATGGTGCTTACCGCCGTTGAACTGCTGCAGAATAATTCATCCCCTTCCAGCCGGGATATCAAGGAGGCCCTGCGGGGTAACATGTGCCGTTGTACGGGTTATACGAATATTGAAAATGCGATTATGCTCAGCGCCCAACGAATAATGCAGGAGAAGGATAAATGAATTTTAAAGATAGAGATATTCTGACCACAGTTGATCTTACCAGAGAAGAAATTTTGAAAATCATGCAGGTAAGTGCTGATATGGAGGCAATCGTCCGGAAAGAACGGGTATCGTCTCTTATGTCGGATAAAGTGATTGCCATCATTTTTCTAGAACCTTCTACCCGGACCCGGTTGTCCTTCGAGACCGCCGTGTACAGACTCGGTGCCAGTCCGATCATTGTTTCCGATGCCAAGAGTTCCTCTGCATCCAAAGGTGAAGATCTTGCCGATACTGCCAGGACCATTGCAGGATACGTGGATTGCATCGTCGTACGGCAACCTGCTATCGGCGGTGCAGGCGTTATGGCTGATGCGGTTGATGTTCCTGTTATCAACGGCGGGGACGGTGCAGGACAGCATCCAACCCAGGCTCTCCTCGATCTGTACACCATTCAAAAAGAGAAGGGAACTCTTGAAGGGCTGAAGGTCGCAATGGTGGGGGACCTCAAATACGGGCGCACGGTACATTCGTTATCCTATGCACTTGCTCCTTTCAATCCTGAATACATTTATTGTGCTCCCGAGGCGCTTAGAATGCCGGAACACATCGTAAGTAAGATGGAAGAAAAAAAAGTACCGGTGATTCAAACGGATAAAATTGAGGAAGCTCTAGACGCAGATATCGTGTATATGACCCGGATCCAGCGTGAACGTTTTGATGATACTGCGGAGTACGAAAAGCTTAAGGGGAGCTATATCCTGACGCGAAGTCTCGTCGAACAGGGTAATCCTGATGTCTCCATCCTGCACCCGTTGCCCCGGGTGGATGAAATAGCCCGCGATGTGGATAACCTTCCGAATGCCGCCTATTTCCGGCAGGCTCACAACGGTGTCTACCTGCGGATGGCACTTCTCGCTCTTGTAACCGGTGCTGTCAGTTGATCATGGGTCAGCTCAGCCGCCCCTGCAGGTTTCATTTCTGGATGAATTCAACAGGTTGCAAAACCATTTCGCAGTTTCTGCCTGGTCCTCCGGAGTGGAGCCGCTCCCCTCGGGCAGCATGAGAGATCTCCCCACGTTGATGATCACCCGGCTGCTGCCGAAGGCGGCGAAAAGAGCGTCAGCTTCACCTCCCTGGGCACCGATTCCCGGAGCCAGGATAAGCATGTCTGACCTTAAGTAATAACCTATACCTTGTAAGTCTTTCATAGTGATGTGATTCTGATCACTCGGTGCTCCCACGACGACCCCGTCGGCTCCCAAGACAGCCGCCTGGTGTGCAAGATGAAGATACTGCCTCACCCATATACCCTTCTTCAGTGTGACCAGGTCTTTATCCCGGTATTCATTATTGCTCCCTTCCACCGCGACCAGCTTGTTCTTTTCAGATAGGTACTCAGGATTACTCATAAGGCACATGGGAATAATGCCGATTCCATGGGCGCTGGCGCTCTTGCAGGCTTCTCCTATGTTGCCGGCAAACGGGGAAAAGGTCACTCCGTCTGCCCGGTACGCTGTATAGTAAATACCGGCGTCGTTGGTCGGACCGATGTCGGCGATCTTGCTATCTTCTATCACAAGGATATCCATATCCTTCGAGGCTTGATAAATTTCTTCCAATGTTTCTGCATCTCCCGGATCCTTCCAGTACTGAAGATTCGGTTTGACAGCCCCACAGAACGGTGCCACTGCTTCCAGATAGGTCAGGGCCCAGTCTCTTTTCACAGTACCCTTTTTCAGCCCTTTCTCCCCCCTCCCCATTTCAAAAGGAGCCGGGTCTATCCCGGCACAGAGAACACTGTTTTTTAAATCAACTACCTTAAGCCACTTCTCATACATCCCCATGGTTTCCGCCTTGTTTAACCGCATTCATACGTTTCCGGATCATCCCTGTCCACTTCATATCCCCTAAGAACTCCTGGTAATGATGGAGGAACTTTTCCAGTCTCGGCAGCTTTTTTACGTCATGTAAACAATACTCCAGCAGAATATCAGGACCGTTCTCCCTTAGATAATGCTTTGTCCAGCCGGCGGGATTTTTCAGAAACAGGAGTGAAGGTTCCGGATTTTCGGCGTATCCGGCTATAAACTGCTTGTCCACGGTTATAAAGGGATACACGTTCACTCCTTCCCGGGCAAGCATTTCCTCCCCTCCCTGGTTCCTGCTGACCAGGGTGATCAGGTCGTTTATTTCCGCCCCCCGGTTTCGTAACACCGGAACCCATCCGGTGTGTCCTCCTGATGGTGTGTCCTTTGAATAGATGCTGGATCCCCGGGTAATGAGGTCTGCGACGTGAACCACCTTGTATCCACTCAAGTCGGGATCTTCGGTGTCCTTTTCCCCGGAGGGATGATGAAGGATCACCTGCCGGTCTTTGAATATGGAGATATGCGGGAGGTGAAGCCTGTTGGCTACAGGACCGGAAAAGATCCAGTCTCTCCGCTGGCCCCCGGAAACGGCGGGTTTTCTTTCCGGACCCGGTTCTCCTAACAGCTCCCCGGCTTTGACTGCCATAGCATCGATCACGTTTTTAAATGCAGGGTGTGACCGGGAGAGGCTTACGGCATGATCAATAACAGCTTGAGGATCATCTCCGTGGGCTGCCAAAAAGCTTTCGATATTAATGTCTCCGCACACCTTTTCAGCGTTACAGAAAAAGGGAGTGATAAACTCTCCGGATGTAACGATCACTGGAGTATCCAGTTCCCGAAACCCGCCGGAATCGAGAAAGAGGGATATCATACTCTCAGCGTTATCCATGTAATACTCCAATGCATCTTATAATAGAAAGTGACACGTTCTGTCTACCCGTATCGCGGTGTCCATAGCGTTGTTCTTCTGTTTTTACTATAATCGGGATGAACTGATAACAGGAGATTTTTTTGTTAATTCCCGTAGAAGAACGAACCCGTCAGCTGGAAATTAAAAAGTCCCTCTTTATCGCAGCTGCACATCCGGTGAAAACGGAAGAAGCGGCGAAAGGCTTGATCCGTGATGCCAGGGCGGAACACCCGAAATGCAGTCATGTAGTGTGGGCGTACATCCTGGGAGATGAGAAGAGCCAGGCCCTGGGTCTGTCTGATGACGGGGAACCGAAAGGTACAGCAGGAAAACCCGTCCTTGCGGTCCTTCAGTACAGCGGTCTTACCAATATTCTGGTTACCGTGGTACGTTATTTCGGCGGGATAAAACTGGGTAAAGGCGGCCTGGTAAAGGCGTATACCGGGAGTGTGAAAGCTGTTATCGATGGTATACCCGTAAAAAAACAGGTAACAGAAACTGTTCTGCACATGCGGTTCGGATATGCAGATTACGATGGAATTCGAAAAGCTTTGAAGCAGCACAGGGCTGCAGTAGAACAGGAACATTTTGAGACCGACGTCAGTCTTGTGTGCAGAGTTGAGGAAGAGAGGTCGGAACAGCTCAGGTTGGAACTGATGGATATAACCAGGGGCAACGTCATAATAACTGAATCTTAATCTTCAGCGGTGAAAAACAGTTAAGACTTTAAACTTGCTATCCTAATTGTATTATTATGAGCTAGGAGGAGTTTGAATATGATCGGAATTATTGGAGCTCTGGATGAAGAAATCCGTCTTATCAATGATGCATTAATAGAGCATGAAACCGTGAAAAAGGCTGTATACAGTTTTCACAGGGGAAGACTGAAGAGCAAGGATGTTGTGATCGTTAAATGCGGTGTCGGCAAGGTTAATGCCGCTTTATGTACACAAATTCTTATTGATACGTTCAATTGCGGGAAAATTATTTTCGGTGGTGTAGCCGGGGGTCTGCTTCCAGGACTTAAGCAGGGCGACGTGGTGGTATCTTCCCATGCCATTCAGTTTGATGTAAACCTGACGGCTTTTGGAAGACGGCACGGAGAACTGGCTGATCAGAGTCGTCTTATAGAAGCTGATCCGGCTTTGGTGAATATAGTTGCTGATACTTTTGATGATATGGCCGCTACCATGCCTTCACCGCCTACCTTCTTGGTAGGCACAATAGTCTCCGGGGATAGCTTTGTTTCAGATCCTGAAACAATAAAATGGCTCCAGCGGGAATTCGGAGCGGCGTGTACAGAAATGGAAGGCGGGGCCGTTGGATATACATGCAAAAGCAACGAAGTACCTTTTGTAATTATCCGGATAATCTCCGATGGTGCGGGAGAGAAGGCTACGGGAGAGTTTGATTCGTTCCTGTCAAAAAGCTCAGAAATAATCTGTAATCTGATTACAGAAACAGTAAATCGTATTTAAGAAGGGAGAAAGCTGCGCTTGTTGTCCAAAACAGGATGACGACATACAATTAGTGATGTTGGCAAACAGAGAAAGTGATATGGGAGACGTTTATGAAAGCTGCGATCCTTGAAGAGAAATGCCGGATTAAAATAAGCGATATTCCAGTACCTGTTATTCCAAACCCTGATTGGGTCCTCGTTAATACGAGAACAGTGGGGATTTGTGGTTCAGAAGTTCATGCTTTTAACGGTACGCATCCGTTCCGTAAGGCCCCGGTTGTTCTGGGTCATGAGATGTCCGGTGTCGTAACTGAAATCGGCAGAGATGTAAGAAGCGTGGAAGTGGGTGCGCGTGTCGTAATCGATCCGCAACGGGTCTGCGGAACATGTCGTTTCTGCTTATCCGGCCATCCGAATTTGTGCCCATCAAAAAAATTTCTAGGCACTCCGGAATGGCCCGGCGCTTTCGGGGAGTATGTCGCTGTTCCTGAGAGTTCGGTATTCTCTTTGCCTGGGGCTCTTTCCTTCGCAGAAGGTGCGGCGGTTGAAGCACTTTCAGTTGCTGTGCACATTGCCGGGAGAGTAGAGTTGAAACCGGAGCAGTCGGTAGTCATTCTGGGTTGCGGTTCCATCGGAGGGCTTTTTTCATCTGTTTCAAAGAGCCTCGGTGCCGGGCCCATTATTATTGCTGATATTCATCAGCATTGTCTGGATATAGGCTGTAAGCGGTTAGGAGCCGCTCATGATTTTCTCCTGCCTGATAAGAATTTTATATCAGGTGTTGATGATATCACAAAGGGAACGGGTGTGGATGTTGTTGTCATCTGTGCGGATGATGCATCGCTTTTAGGTACTGGGCTTAAGATCGTAAAACGACGAGGAATAATCGTCGTGGTTGCCTTCCTCCCTGAAGAGGAATTGAAGTTTACGGCTTATGATGTGATTCACAAGGAAGTAAGCATAATAGGAACTTACTCGGCCAACCTCTTTGATTTCCAGCGTTCTATCAAACTTGCAGCTTCACGTCAGGTGGATGTTGCCGGTATTATCACCCATGAGCTCCCGATTGAAAAGGCACAACTCGGGTTTGAACTTGCCAGTACTAAAAAGGATAATGCGATTAAAGTAGTCATGACATTTCCGTGAACTCAACTGTCCAGCAAAACTTCGGTTAAGCTTCTGATTGCAAGGGTCGATTTACTGTCCTGTGAGTATTCGAAGATGGATTGATTGGGATTTGGCATTCTGCGAGTCGGGCATCTTGCGGGACAGTAAAAAGTACAAGATCCATCCGTTTGAAATCCTCATCATTGACTATCGGGTTGTATCCGTGGTACATTGCAGAAAGAAGAGCATGGTGCACCTGTCTGATTTCCTCTCGCCTTTAAAAATCGTTTTTCTTCGGAGCCGTACGAAAGAAGAAGCACTGGAGGAGATGGTAAACTCGTTGTGTAAAGACGAGCCCTCGTTGGGTCCTCATAAGATTCTCGAGGCAATTTGGAAGCGAGAGAAGATTATCAGTTCATGGATCGCGTCGGGGGTTGCTATACCTCATGCCCGTTTGCCTAGCCTGGGACGTTTCATCCTTGCCGTTGGTAGGAGCAGAGAAGGGATTGTGTATGATTCCGGCGATGCGAAACCAGTTCATCTGCTGTTTATGATCCTGGGGGACGAGGAGAAGCCTGATCAGCACATCCTCCTGTTAGCGGAGATTGCTCGTCTGCTGAAGGATATGGCGTTCCAGAAGCAGCTGTTGGATGCGCGTTCTAAAGACGAGTTCCACCAGGTATTTCTTGGCATCATTGAAGCCCCGCACAAGCCCCCTGAGATAAACAAGCAGAGACTCACTTTGATGATTGTGAACCACGCTCTCGCAGTGGCACAGGAAGCCCGGGCGAAAGCAGTTCTCGTACACGCTAACGCCCTGGGGGTAACAGACTACATCAATGGAATCAGAGATAGAGAGAAGATAATCGTCGTAATCCCCGGTAAGGCTGGTGACCGGAAGCACGCTGAGGGATTCGCTCGAGTGCTTGTGGCACCGTTTGCCGGTCTAAATCGGACTAAACAGGTAGAGATGTCGCTCCTTTTTGGGGTCTCAGAAGGCCTGTTCCGCAGCGGCGACCGGGTCGTAAGTGTTTCTGGAGCCCCGGACTCTGGGTTTCTCGACACGCTGATGGTGATTGACGTCGGTACCAAATTCTCACCATTCCTATCCAGCTCTACCTCCGCTGTTCTTGGCGACCTTAAACCTCCGATATTGGAGAGAGCGCTACAGATTGCCATGGATCTGGCCCGGGAGGGCCGGGAAGGCAGGCCGGTTGGTGCAATTTTTGTAATTGGGGACTACGAGCAGGTTGTGAAGTCTTGCCAGCAAATGGTCATCAATCCTTTCCGCGGATATCGGGATGACGAGAAGTCAATCATGGATCCATTCCTGGAGGAGACGATCAAGGAGTTCGCCACTATCGATGGGGCGTTCGTGATCCGGGGAGATGGAGTGGTTATGTCTGCAGGGGTTTTCCTGAAGCCTGAGAAGGCTACAGAAGAGTTACCGGCAGGTCTTGGAGCCCGACATACCGCCGCTGCAGCAATAACGGCAACCACAGCAGCCTTTTCGGTCGTAATATCGCAATCCACAGGTGTGGTGAGTGTATTCAGAAATGGTAAGCGAATTTTTGCTCTGGAAAAATCAAAGAAATGATTACACAGAGATCAGAAATTCCATATCCTGAGTTGGAGGAGATTCAGATAGAATATGAAGCACTGCGGCTAAAAGCTGAGGAAGTGCTGACCGCACTCAGGGCAGAGGTTGCAAAGCGGTTGCAGCGAGCGGAGCTACGCGCTGCCACAAAAGCGCGTGTGAAGTCTTTCGAGAGTTACTATTTCAAGCGCTTAAGAAATGCGAATCAGGGAAAGAATGGAGACCCGGCACCCCGTATCAGCGATGTTCTCGGTCTCCGTATAGTGTGTCATTTTCTTGAGGACCTCATTAAAGCCGAAACCGTGCTCCAGGAGAGCTTCGAAGTAATCGAGGTCGAACGGAAAGGAATGAACCACTCTTTCAATCAGTTTGGTTACAGTTCCACCCATTTCCTCGTTGCTGTTCCACACCACATCCTGGAGTCCTGCGGACGAGAAGCCTCTGTCGTCTGTGAGATACAATTGCGGACAATTCTTCAGGACGCATGGGCGGAAATTGAGCACGAACTTGTTTACAAGGCTGAGTTTGCCCCATTTGATGAGCCCTTGAAGCGCAAGCTCGCCGCTTTGAATGCAAATCTCACTTTGTCTGATCTTATATTTCAGGAAATCCGAGATTACCAGCGCAGGCTACATCTCGAGCTCAAAAAAAGAAGGGAGAGTCTTTCCCGGAAGATCCAGGAGAGTTGCAGTGGTGGAATGGGGGACGAGCAGGCCTCAGCCGTGCGTCCTGCTGAAAAACAAGAAGAGGACGAAGTAATTGCGACGCTTGTGCCAGCCGGTGGTGACACTATGGATGAGCTTTTGGTCAAGGCTCTTTCTTCACATAACGCAGGGAAGTACACATCTGCAATCTCCCTCTACACGTCAATACTTAAAATAGCAACCCAGGATCAAGTAAAAGCTATCGTTAGGGTCCATCGGGGGATGGCGTATTTTGCCAAAGATGACTACAAGGCAGCATTGGCAGACTTCAATGAGTCTATCAGATTGAACCCGGATAACGCAAAGGCATTGTACCACCGAGGCGTTGTGTTGCAGGTACTGGAGGAATACGAAGCTGCTCGGGAGGATTTCAGCCGAGCCGTGAGGTTGGATCCTTTTAAGTTCGACGCGCTCTTTCAACGTGCTCAGACGTATTATCACTCCGGAGATTATTCTCGGGCGCTCGATGATTGTGAAAAGGCGCTCCTTATTGATCCCGATTCGATTCAAGCCCAGCAGTTCTGTAAATTGCTGAAGTCCCACCTTGGCGTGTAACATGACTTTGTCGAGGCGCAGTTCTTTTTCACCGCTGGAGCTGCGTCCAATTTACCTGCTCGCTGTAGGTTTTTCGTGAGGGATATTATGAAAAAAGCATTTTTTTGGGGACCTGCTGCGTTAATTTCCGCTGTCATCTTCTACTTTAATATGGAATTAGGTGTACTGATGGTGCCTTCTATGATATTTATTCTCAGCTTCGTTACCGAAAGAGATAAGATATGGGCCTGGGTCCCTGCACTGGCCATTTCCTGGCTGTGGGTATATGCAGCGAAGGAGATCTACAGTGGTTATAATGTCTTTAAATATTCTTTTTATGGGGTTTCTATATTTCCGATCGTTGCATGGCCTACCATGCTCATGGGTATGTATTTCCTGGTTTTCGTCCATATTAATGGCAGGAATCGCTGGTACAAATGGTTGAAATTTACTCTTATTTATTCCTTCTTCCTTATACTCTCTGAATATCTTGGATATAATTTTGCCGGTGTCCGGCTTACTTCCGGCACAGGTTACGCCGGTTGGCCGGTATTGAATATTTTCCACTGTCCCTGGTGGATGCAGGCAGCTTACTTTTTAAACGGCATTGTTTTCAGCGGTATTATTGCCTTTTTCAGCGATAGAAAGCTTACCTGGAACTATATCAGTCGACATGTGCGTCGAAAGTTTTCTTAAGCCTCTTATTACGCCTTTCCATGAACCAGTTTGTCTCCCTCCGACCCGCCTCCGAAGCTAAACGACCATCCTGGTCGTTTGCGCTCCATGTTTTCGCGCCGCTTCTCCGTTTCAAGTCCAGCCGGGTCCGACCACAAAAAAAGCAACCAGCACCAGGAAGGTGCTGCCTGCTTTTTTGGGCCCACCAGGACTTGAACCTGGGACCTACTGATTATGAGTCAGCCGCTCTAACCAACTGAGCTATAGGCCCGTGAAACG
>JAJSAL010000134.1 GCA_024274705.1 Spirochaetota bacterium | reverse complement strand
TTAACAACATTAAGATTGTTTTTCACCCGGTGATGTATTTCTTTGAGAAGAACTTCCTTTTCCTCCAGGGAAGCCTGCAGCTCTCTGTTCAGAGACCGAATCGGGTTGAGTATCTGCCGGCGGATCACCGCGTTACTGATGCATATGAGACCGATGGTATTCATGGTTGACATGACAGGAAAAGGGAAGTCGAATCCTGCTTCCAGCACCATACCGGTAAGGAGAAAAGAGAGTCCGCAGAAAATGTACATACTTTCCCTATTTTTTCTTTCTCTCCACAGCAAAACGAGTGCCCAGCCCATAAAGAACGGAATAAAGAGGATTGAAATCCAACCCAGTGTGGTTGCCTCATCAACAATCAGGCCGTATTCGCCTATCCGGATATCATGAAATATCTTGTACCTGCGTCCGAGAACAAAAAGCACCCCTATAAGGACCAGACCGGAGACACCCGCCGAAAGACATGTTTTTTTCGGTTTCTCTAAAAACACCATAGTGAAATAGAGAGATAGAACTGTTATAAGGGCAATGAAAAAAGCTATGAGTTGATACCATATAATATAATCCACTTGAGTAAAGAGGGATAATTCCGTCATATCCGCCCACAAGCCGAAACGCAAAAGCAGGGCGGAAATGATCCACAGCACCTCCATCAGCGCGAAAAGGGAGAAGGCCCTGTTTACCGGCCTGTCAGGAGCTGTTCCAAGAACATTGAGCAGCAGAGCCGCAGAAATTATCAAAGAGACAGCCAAGGCTGTCAAATCGACCCAGAATAATACAGGCATGTTCGAACCTCAACGAATTAACTACCTTTAACCTATATCTTATATATTATATGTTTACCGAAAGGTTTCAATGAAAAAAAAGTTTCCGGGCTACCGTTTCGTGGACCTTCGGGTCATCAGACGCAATTTTCGAGGTGCTTATTGCCTGTTTGAAAATACAGGTAAGGCATTCGGGACACGATTTCATGTATGTTCCTGAAAGTGTCAGAGCATACTATGTTAACGAATACCCGGATTTCCTGCCAACAAGGTTCATTGCAGGATTAACCGCCTCTTCGAACATATACTGAAAGGCCCTTCTGTATCCAATATTAAACGCCAGGATCAGTACGAAAAACTTCCATCGTCTGTCGAAAAGGGAGGTAAAGGTCCTCTTCAATATGCCCTTAAAGCTGTAAGTCGATTTATACGCCCAGAACAGTCCCTGCTGCAGCGTTTCAGCCGACATCTTTTCCGGCCTGTACACGGGATACGTACAATCGTAGTGGGACCAGTTACGGTCCAGGAACCGCCCTTCCTTCTCGATTTTTTCGTAGAAACTGGTCCCCGGAAGAGGGGTCAGAATCGTATACTGTACCCCGTCGAGATGCATCTCGTTCACATACTTCACAGTTTCCTGAAACACATCAGGTTCATCATAATCGAATCCGAAGATGAAGGCGCCTTCTACAAAAATTCCTTTTTTATGAAATTTTTTAACACCTGTTTTGTAAAAATCGATGTCGTTTTGGGATTTGCCGATTTCCTTAAGAGAAGCTTTCGAAACACTCTCGAACCCGATAAACACACCCTTGCATCCGCTTTGTGCAGCCAGATCGATGAGTTCATCATCGTATGCCGAATTGATGGAAGTCTGACTGATCCACATGATCTTGAAGGGGATCAATGCCCTGAATAATTCCTTTGCGTATCTCTTGTTGGCCATGATGTTGTCATCTACGAAAATGAACAGCCTGTCCTGCAGTCGCAGCTTGCCTTCCCGTTTTTTGTGGATTTCCAGGGTTTCCTTTATGTGATCCACCACATCCTTCACGGGCCGGTAGCGCACTTTTCTGCCCAGCAGCTGGGTCACAGAACAGAATGAGCAGTCGTGGGGACACCCCCGGGTAATGTTGAACAGATTGGTAAACAGATAATCCTTCGCATCCCGGGCAAGTTCCAGCCTGGGAAAAGGAACCTTCGCAAGGTCCGGCACTTCGTCCAGTTTATATGTCTTCTTAAGACCGGCTTTGCCGTTCTTCCGGAAATCTTCGACCAGTTGCTCCCAGGCCCCTTCAGCTTCTCCGACTACAATTGCATCCGCATGCTCCAATCCTTCACCGGTCATCAGGCTGACATGGGTACCGCCTAATACAACAGGTACGCCAAGTTCCCGGAATCTGTCTGCAATACCGTAGGCCTGCAGGGCAGAGGCGGTCATAACCGAAACACCCACCAGGTCCGGCAGATCATCATAGGTAAGATCCCTGACATTTTCATCGAGAATCTGTACTTCAATATCATCCGGAGTTATGGCTGCCACATTTAAGAGTCCGATCGGGGGGATCCGAAAAAATTCGGCACCTTTTTGACTTTCGCCGTCATGGCTGTTTCCTCTTCGGGGCGCAACAAGAAATATTCTCAATTTATCCTTCCATATATATAAAATTTCATAGATTGCCGGTAGTGTAGCATTTCAGGTTAGCGTTGCATACCTTCCGGTGCCTAAAATCACCTTAAAATTATAGTTTTATGATGATACATACTGGACAACATGAACACCCCTTTGGTTGCACTTCAGGGATGAATAATGTACAACTTCCCACTACCCATGGTATGCTTGGATAAGGAGGACTTCGTGAACCGGTGTCCCTGGGGTGAGGGAAGTGATATCTACAGAAACTACCACGACAGAGAATGGGGTGTTCCCACAACGGACGACACCATCCAGTTCGAATTCCTGGTTCTGGAGTCTGCCCAGGCAGGCTTGAGCTGGCTTACTATCCTGAAAAAACGGGAGAACTACCGGGAAGCCTACGACCAATTCGACCCGATAAAGGTGAGCCGGTTCGGTGAAAAGAAAAAGGACCAGCTTCTCGAAAATGCCGGAATCGTCCGGAACAGGAGAAAGATCGAAGCATCTATCAGCAATGCACAACACTTCCTGGAGGTCCGGAACACATTCGGAACCTTCAGCCGGTACCTGTGGCGGTTTACCGATTTCAAACCGGTTGTAAACAGGTGGAAGATCCAGGAGGAAGTACCGGCGAACTCAGCCCTCTCCGATGAAATAAGCAAGGATATGAAGAAACGGGGTTTTACATTCCTGGGTCCCACGATTATCTATTCTCATCTCCAGGCAACCGGACTGATCAACGACCACATCGTCCCATGTTTCAGATATACAGAGTGTATAGCCCTGGCACGTGAGATAAAAGAGGGATGATGAAACAGAGAAGCCCCTTTCTCGACAAACAGGTGATCATTTATTTTGCTATAATCCTTACGGTTGTCGGATTTATCGTCTATTCCGCACGTCATGTCCTGTTCCGTCCCTGGACGGCACGGAGGTGGGTTTCGACAGCGGCTATAGATGAGCGTTTATTTATAGTGGGGGGCATCAATAATTTCAATATCCTTGAAGATGCCATTATCCGGATCAATCTGGCGGAAAATACCCTGAAACGGGTGGCAAAACTCCCTTCACCACGGTATGGGGTTTCAACAGCCGTGTACGGGGAAAGTGTATTCATTGCCGGAGGATACGATTTCGACGACTACCTGGATGCCGTCCTGAGATACGATACCCGTACCGGTGAAATTTCCGTTATCGGCCATCTACCCTAACCCAGAGCCTTCGGTGCAATGGTGTGGGTATCCCCTTTCCTCTATTATTTTTATGGCTGGACCGGAAAAGAAATCGCCCCTGACATTCTGAAAATCAACCCCGGGGACGGCAGTGTAACAACACTGGAATCTCCTATCGAACCGCTGCAACTCCACAGCGCTGCAACTGTGGGCAACCTGGTATATATAATCGGAGGTGAAAACGTATCGAAGGAGTATATGGACACCATCTACGAAATCGATATAAACGGCCTTAAGGTCCTGCGCACCGCCCACCTACCCTCTACCCGGAGCCGTGTTCCTGCCGCTTCTGCCGGAAAGGATATATACATGGTGGGCGGATGGGCCGGGGGACCCTTAAGCGATGTAATCCGTCTGGACACGGAAAAACGTAAGTTTGCCCCGGAGGTGCTGGGAGACTTAGGTGACCCGAACTACGACCTCTCCCTCGCCGTTTTCGGAAAGCACCTCTACCTTATCGGTGGAACCGAAGAACGGTTCGAACGGCAAATCCGGGTCCTTTCCATCGATACGGATACGCTGCAGACGGAATCCAGGGTGTTTAAAAGCTATGCCTGGTGGTAAATTTGGCCAAGTGGTTTGAGAACTGGTTCGATGAGAACTACCTGGAGCTGTACCAGCACAGAGACGGAAGGGATGCGGACCGCCAGGTAAGTCTTATCATCGATACCCTGAAGCTGAACAAGGACATGTCCATCCTCGACCTGGCCTGCGGTGAGGGAAGGCACAGCATCTATTTTCACCTGTTAGGCTACAATATCGAAGGTATCGACCTCTCTCCGACCCTGATAACAAGGGGAAAAGAAAAGTATCCTGATCTGAACATCCACACGGGCAACATGCTCCACATCGAAGGAACCTTCGACGTTATCCTCTCCCTCTTTACCAGTTTCGGGTATTACAGCAGCGATGAGGAGAACCAACAGGTTCTGGAGTCCATCTCGACGGCCCTCAAACCGGGGGGATGGTTCTGGATGGACTTTCTGAATGCGTATCAAGTTGAGAACAACCTGGTACCCTTAACAGTGTCAGAGCTGGACAACGGAACCCGGGTTGAGCAGCACAGGTCCATACAGGACCGGATGGTGGTAAAGGACATCATCTTTTTCGAAGAAAGCGGGAGCCGTTCTTATCAGGAGCGGGTTATGCTGTACACCAAAACCGAACTGGAAGCCATGTTCTTCAAGGCCGGTCTTAAACCCGCCGGCAGCTTCGGCGATTACACGGGAGCGGCATGGACCCGGGAATCACGCAGAACGATCTTGTATGCGAAGAAAGTAACCAATCGGTGACAAAATAACAGTCTCGTGATAGTATCCGGTTATAACAGATTGAGTATCCTTTTCTGGTCCCTGTTTAGTATATTGTAGCCGAAAGGAAACACTATGGCACACACATTCAATCCTAAAGACAGTCACAAACTGGACACAGAAGAGAGAAAGTTGGGCATGCCCCCGGACACAACACTCAAGGAACTTGGCCTGAAAGATGGCGATGTCTTTATCGATGTGGGCTGCGGTACCGGTTACTTCATCGAGGCCGCCCTCGCGCTGGTAGGTAAAAAAGGAAAGGTCGTCGGCCTGGATATCTCGGCAGCCATGCTGGAAAAACTTAAGGAGCGCATCACCGGGAATCACCACGGGAACCTGGAACTGCTTCAATCCCGGGACTACTCATTTCCCCTGGAGGACAGTACCGGTACTTTCGCTCTCCTGAGCTTTGTTTTCCATGAAGTGGACGATCCGGGAAAATTCCTCGGGGAATCGATTCGGGTTTTAAAGAAGGGCGCAACCGTTGCAGTTATCGACTGGGAAAAAGTACACAGTGATAAAGGGCCTCCTGAACACCACCGGATAGCCGGGAGAGATGCTGCAAAAATCCTGATAGCCCGGGGTCTGCAGAATGTAAAGCTTAAAGCTATCGGTTCCGAGCACTATGCCATTACCGGGCAGGTGTAAGAACCGGTACAATACCCGATAAAAAACGGGGCAGATGGGTGAACCCGGGAACCACAGTGTAACTTACGAATTGAAATTTCTTTTTCGCCTGGTTCTTCTGTGAGTACCGGTAAAATCGTCAAACAGCAAGAACGATGGTAAAGCTTTCATTCCCCGGTCCAGTTTTCTACATGTAATTGTGGAATATCGATAAAATCTTTACTATTCAAGGTCACAAGAATACACTTATGACTCAAAGCCGTAGCAGCAATACACAGATCTATGACCGGTTTTGTTTTGCCATTCCGAACAAAATGAGCTTGTAAATCTGCATAGACCATCGCTTCATCAATCATAAAAGGCAGGATAGGGATCCGGTCTTTCAGTACAACATTGTACAGTTTTAATAATTTATCGCTGTCTGAAAGAGCTAACCCCTGTAAAACCTCCATCTCACAAAACACTGATATGCAACATGTGAGATCACCAACCTCTTTCCATCTGCGTACAACGGTAGGAACAGGATTTTTTTTCAAAGGCTGAGAGTAAATCGATGTGTCGAGTAAATACATCACCGGCTTTCTTCCTCAAAAGGATTGAAGATGTCATCCAATTGCCTTTTGGGAAGCACTAAATCGTCTGTTATTTCTTGCCCGGACAAATATGCGTCCCTGATATCCCAGACCGAAGACATGTTGGAAGGAAATGATTTTAATGGATCTATCCTTACAAATGGTTTCCCCCTCTTGGTAATGAGGACACTCTCTCCCGTTCTCGCGACATCTTCACACACTTGGGACAATTTCGTTTTTATTTCAAAAATTCCTAAAGCTCTCATATTTATAAACATACTAGACAACTAGTCTGTTGTCAATATTTTGATCAGCAATCTATATGTTTGTTTATTCCTGAAAAGGCAGGTATCATGGGAGATACAGGCATACAGGAGAAGGTATTTCCGCGGATCCCATGAACTCGAGGCTGCCGGTGTGTTCATCCACCCGGAAGGTTACCACGGTGTCGCTGTCCTGGTTGGCAGCCAGGAGGAACCTGCCGCCGGAAGATACCGCGATATCCCTGGGAGTCCGGCCCCGGGTGGAAACCCAGCCAGCCGGGGTAAGCTCCCCGGTGTTCCCGTCGATGGCAAACCAGCTTACAGAATCGTGCCCCCGGTTCGAGGCGTACAGGAACTTCCCGGAAGGGTGTACCCTGACGGCGGCACCGGCGCTGGACCCGGTAAAGTCTTCCGGGAGGGCGGACACGGTCCGGAACGGAGTAAGGACGAAGTTCTCTCCGCTGCAGGTAATGGCAGTGATGGTGGATGCAAGCTCATTGATAAGATAGAGAAACCGGTTGCACTTGTGGAACGCAATGTGCCTGGGTCCCGAACCGGGGGTGGTCCGGAGGGTCCGCCGGTCCTGAACGAGGGAACCGTCCTCCCGGTTGAGCGCGTATACCGCAAGTTCGTCAGTACCTAAGTCGGGCACCAGGATGTACCGGTTGGAAGGGTCTGGAACGACAGCGTGAGTGTGAGGCCCTTCCTGGCGCTCGATGTTCACACTCTTTCCCACGCGCTGAACGGAACAAACCGCATCCGAGAGAGAGCCGTCCGGTTGTATCCTGAACGAAGCTATGGACCCGGAGATGTAGTTCGCCGTAAAAACGTAACGGCCTTCCCTGTCCACGGAAACGTGGCACGGCATGGTTCCCCGGCTCTTCACGGCGTTCAACATCGTAAACCTGCCGGATCCCTGGTCCACACGGTACGAGACTACAGCCCCGGTCTCCCCGCCTTGAAAATCGTTTATTTCACTTACCGCATAGAGCAGGGGCTTAAAAGGATGAACCGTAAGATACGAAGGATTCACGATATCCGAAGCGGTGGAAAGGTACTCTATCCCACCGGTTTGTTCGTCGAAACGGTACACGTATATGCCCTCAGCGTGTCCCCGGACATGGTCTTCCGGTTTAGTGTACGTCCCGATATACAGCAGTCTGCCACGTTCCATCGTCTTATTCTCCCTTCCTTTGGAATAAAAATCAATTGTACCGGCGTGTACAGGTATTAATTACCTTTGCAGTCGGCTGCTCAGTTACTTCAGCCTGGTGTCCTTCCCCATCCCGACTCTCGATACCTTGTGCTGTCAAGGGAATATGATATTTCCGTGTATGATTCAGCTTATCCCGATCTTGCCCTCCTGCATAACGCTCCACCGGCTACACAGGATAAAAAACTCAACGCCGCTGCAATGAAAGCGGTAGGGCTCATTTTCAATGGGTTAGGAAATCATCACTCAGCAGCTTGGGCTTAATCTGACGCAATAAAGGTTCTTGAGGCAGCTATACCGTAAAGTGCCAAATGTAAATTTGATTGACAATTAGCACCAATGAGTCTACAGTTATTATTATGATTCCACGGGAATGCGAAACAGCTTTGAAGGAATTCTCTAAAGGATATCCGGTAATCACGATCACCGGTCCAAGACAATCAGGAAAAACCACATTAGCTAAGGTCTTTTTCTCTGATAAACCCTACGTTTCCTTTGAAAATCCGGATACCAGGGAACAGGCGGCATCTGATCCCCGCTCATTCCTTACACGGTTTCCGGAAGGAGCGGTATTCGACGAAGTCCAGCGGTTACCGGAAATCATCTCATATCTCCAGCAGATCGTAGATGATTCAAATCAAAACGCAATGTTTATCCTCACCGGATCGCAGCAATTCGGACTTCTCTCCAACATTACTCAGTCTTTGGCAGGGAGAAGCGCCCTCATACACCTTCTCCCATTTACCATTTCAGAGCTTTATAAAAAAAAAGAACTACCCTCCCTGGACAATGTCCTGTGGACCGGTTTGTACCCGCCGATTCATGACCGCAACCTGAATCCGGCCGGATGGTATGCAAATTATGTCCAAATGTATTTGGAAAGGGATATCCGCCAGCTTATCAATGTACACAATCTTCATTCATTCCAGCGGTTTATCCGGCTATGCGCAGGCCGCACCGGACAGCTCCTCAATCTGTCCGACCTCGCATCTGATGCGGGAATCACCCACAATACCGCTAAATCGTGGATTTCGATTCTCGAGACCAGCTACGTCATTTTTCTTCTCCAACCGCATCATACGAATTTTAATAAACGGCTTATAAAAACCTCAAAACTCTTTTTTTATGATACGGGATTAGCAGCATGGTTGTTGGGGATTCGTTCGCCTAAGGATCTTAACATCCACCCCATGCGGGGGCCTTTATTCGAATCATTTATTACCTCGGAACTCATTAAGAAATACTACAATACCGGCATGCCTCATAACCTGTTTTTCTGGAGAGATAGAAAAGGTCTGGAGATCGATGTGCTCGCAGAGGAGCACTCTTCCCTTATTCCAATCGAAATCAAATCCGGGTCTACGTTGAACCAGGATTTCTTCACAGGCTTGAAAAAGTGGCTCTCCCTCGCCGGCGAAACCGCTGGGAAGCCTTATCTGGTGTTCGGCGGAGATGAAACAGGAGAGAGAAATGGGGTCACCTTTTTATCGTGGAGGGAACTAAACAGGATATCTCTAATCGATTAGTAAGCTGACGTATAAAAAAGTGATATCTGCTTCCATTTCCTGAAGTACAAAACAGCCGGCGTATAGATTGAAATTATTCGACAGAGATTGACGTTCCCTTCGTATACATGCTAATATCCCATTATGGAAGTCGTAATTCCATATTTGGACTCAAAATGGAATTTGTAAATCGTTTCTTTGACCCGCCGTTACAAAGTTACTACTTATTCGGTCCAAGGGGAACCGGCAAGTCTGCCTGGACTCAGCGATATTACAAGGATTCCCTGCGGATAGACCTGCTGCAACCGGATATCCTTCGAAGATTCCGGGCTCGTCCCGAACGGATCCGGGAAGTAGTTCACGCGCAGCCGGAAAACAAGGTTATCGTTATCGACGAAGTTCAACGGGTACCCGAATTGCTGAGTGCCGTTCACGCACTGATAGAAGAGCACCGTGGGTGGGTGTTTGTTCTCACCGGCTCAAGCGCCCGAAAACTCAAACAAACCGGAATCGATCTTATGGCCGGACGGGCGGTGATGCGGACAATGCATCCGTTTATAGCTGCTGAATTGGGAGCTAAGTTCGACTTTCAGGCTTCACTAAAAATAGGAATGCTTCCTATGGTCCTGGATGCTGAACAACCTCAGGATGTTCTTGATAGCTATATCGAAATATACATACGGGAGGAAGTACAGGCCGAGGGTCTGGTACGGAACTTAAGTAGTTTTTCACGGTTTCTGGAATCCATCAGCTTTTCCCAGGGACAGGTCCTCAACGTCAGTAATGTGGCCCGTGAATGCGAAGTCGGACGGAAGACTGTGGAGGGATATCTGTCAGTGCTTGAGGATCTGCTGCTCTGCTTCCAACTGCCGGTATTCACGAAGCGGGCCGGACGTGCGACGGTACGGCACCATAAGTTTTATCTGTTCGACTCCGGTGTATTCCGTTCTCTCAGGCCCACCGGTCCACTTGACAGAGCGGAAGAACTTGCAGGACCTGCTTTGGAAGGACTTGTAGCGCAGCACCTGCGCGCATGGACGGCATACACCCGGAATCGGCACGAACTCTTTTTCTGGAGGACCCGGGGCGGATCGGAAGTTGACTTCGTGATTTACGGGCCGGATTTATTCTGCGCCATCGAGGTTAAACACGCCAATCGTATCCACCGTACCGATCTCCGGGGATTGCGGGCATTCAGCGATGACTATCCACAGGCCCGTAAAATATTGCTGTACCGCGGCAGCGAATATCTTGTGATCGATGGAATTATTAGCATACCCTGTGAGGAATTCCTTCGTAAGATACGACCCGGACAAAGCCTTCCCTACTCCTCATAACAACATTTTACCGTGGCGGCTATAAGCAGACAGTTTCAAGAAAAACACGGTATGTTATACTACCTTGCAGGGTATTGAGGAGGTTGTCTCCAATCGATAAATATGCTCACCTATGAAGAATACATAAAACAGGTGAAAAGCCTCCCTTTTGGAAAAACTGTTGGGCAAAACATTTACATCTTGTATGTCGATTTAGCATCAGCATCCTCTATATTATCAACGTTTGTCAGCTATTTATGTGAGAAATCTCCTGAAATAGATCAATTCAATGTCATCAAGTTCTTTCTCAACGATTTTAAAATTTCATTCCTGTCATATCCGACATTCTGGGAAGAACTCCATCCTGTTCTTGAATCTTCTGTGACAATAAATCTTCGTACCGGAAAAACTCGGAAAATAGACTATTCAGAAAACGCCAACCCTCCAATCTTACATAGAAAGGAGACGCTGACATCTCCGAAAAGATCGGAATTTGAATTATTCAGACAGTTAACAAAGAAGGAAGAAGAACTAGGACTCTTTAAACATGCCAATACCATAGGTTTCTTAGCGGGCTGGAGAAAGGAACTCAAGCGAGTAGGTGTAGAAATTAATGGAAATGAAATCCACAAAACGAGAGAACCATTCGAAACAAGTAACACAGATAATAAGAAAAACATTTCCCGTCACAAAACAGCAATATCTCGAAACTACTTTTCAAAGCCGGTTCAGCTGTTACTACAGCACAACCTTATTAGTGAAAAACAATCATTTTTCGATTACGGATGCGGTCAAGGTGATGATATAAGAGCACTCAAATCAAACGGTATTCAAGCTGACGGATGGGATCCTGCGCATTTTCCAAAAAATCCAAAAAGACAGGCAGACGTGGTGAACTTAGGATATGTGTTAAATGTTATCGAAAATCCTGAGGAAAGAATAGAAGTCCTGAAAACCGCCTATTCGTTAACAAACCGGGTCCTGGCTATTGCCGTACTCGTTTCCACAACCATTACAGCAGAATGTATCCAGCCTCTTGGAGATGGTGTAGTTACCAGCAGGAATACATTCCAAAAATACTACGATCAGGAAGAACTTCATCAATTTATTGAAGATGTATTACATACCTCGGCAATAACAGTGGCTCCAGGTATATTCTTTGTATTTAAAAACGAATCCGATGCACAGGATTTCCTCAGCAAGCGGAACAGCCGGCGTATAGATTGGAATTCTCTTAATTTAAAATTCTATCCATCAAAAACCGAAAGGGACAAACTAAAAAAAGAAGATATCCTCAAGAATTATCGCAGTTTAATAGAAAGTTTCTGGGAGAGGATGATTGAACTCGGCCGTCTTCCCAGGGAAGAAGAATTCGAAGGATATTCAGAAATCATAGAGAAGATCGGAAAACCCAAACTTCTTCTTGATTGGTTCATCGAAAAATATGGACCAGAAACTTTAGAGAAAGCATATAAAAACCGAAAGGAAGATCTATTAGTATACCTCGCCTTATCCAATTTTAAAAAGAAGGTCTCATTCTCTAATCTGCCTCTTTCCCTGCAAACGGATATAAAAAGCTTCTTCGGATCATATTCGGAAGCACAACATGTTGCCCTTAAAGAACTTTACAAGATCGGAGATCCTGATGAAATCGAACAACTAAGCAACAATTTCGGGAAAGGTGTTTTAGATGAACAAGCATTATTCATTCACAAAAGTCTGCTGAACGAACTCCCCCCGGTTCTCCGCATGTACGTAGGAACAGCAGGCTTATTATACGGGGACATTGAATCCGTTGATATTATTAAAATTCATAAACGCTCCGGAAAAGTAACGTTTTTAATCTACGATGACTTTGACAATAAAGAGCTTCCTGAACTTCACTGGAGAATCAAGGTCGAATTACCGAAACAGAAGATTGACTTTTTTAATCATACGTCGAGAATAAAACCACAGCTAATGAAAGACAAGGGTAATTATTATTAACATACTAAAAATAAATTAGACACAATACTTGTATTCCCAGCCAGTTTCAACCTGCTTTTCTTTATATAATAATTGTTCAAGCCACAACTTTGATTGATCTATACCATAAATGACACTATTTTTTGTCCCACCTATTGCAGGTCCACGGAGTACTCTTCCAATGATTTGTTGGATTCTAATATTACTCGAAACAGGATATGTTAAAATAACACCTTCTGCTGCAGGGCAGTCTACACCCTCTATCATGAGAGAAACATTTACTATTACCCTAGTTTCTCTATTTCTGAATCTTTCAAAAACACCATACCTGATTCTTATATCCGTATCACCATCTACATATTCAACAGATTCATTCAAATATTTTAAATGTTTTGTTAAGAACTTTCCATGTAACCGATCTAAAGCGAATACAATTAATTGTTTATCAACGTTATTCCGAATACACTTGATTATTGCAGTCCAACGTTCGTCATTTAAGATTAAATTACGAATTGTTCGATTATCTCCTCTTTGTTTGTATATAAATACTTTTGGCACCCCTTCTATTTTTTTATATTTTGGTACAGATAAAATACCATCTCGAATTAACTTTACAATTGGATTTTCACCTAGACTCCTAGTAATTAGTAATTTGTTATCAAATGCGTTTTCAAGTTTCCTTTGTTCATCAATATTATTTCGGAAAGGTGTGGCACTAAGTCCCAAACTTAAATGCGGTTTATCATCTGCAGAGAAAACATATTCATGCCACATTTGGCCAAACACTTCAGCGGCAACATGATGGGCTTCGTCAAAAATTAATACATCGATATTTTTTGATAATTTATTCTTAATATTTTTTGCAACTATAGGTGTTAACAATAAGCAAGTTGGGCGTGTAATATGTATTATTCGCTTTGCACTTTCTATAATTTTTATATCAAAAGATGACGGACCAATTCCTGACCACCAAGCGCTTTGAAATGCCTCAGATGCTTGATAGAGTAATTCTTTTTGAGGTGCAATCCATAGTATTAATACATTTTTTTTGTTTAATTCTGAAACTGAAACAATCGATTCGAGAACTGTCGTAGCAGCAGTTATTGTTTTTCCTGTACCGGTTGGAAGCGATAATAAACAGTTTAGTCTGTCATTTCCAAGTATTTTCTTAATACCATCTATAAGCTCTTTCTGATAATAAAGAGGTATGAATTTCTTACCCCATCTTCTAAGTTCTATAATTTTATTTATATCCTTAATTATACCGAAATTCGAATTGTTTATCGGTGTCGTTAAAGATCCACTTGGAACTAATCTAGCTAATAAATCTTTGTAATCCATTTATTTTTTCAATAATTTTAGTAAATGATCAACTCTATCTTTCCCGGCCCAAATAGCAATTTCAGAATCGAAATCTGTCAGACTTTTACCTAAAAAAGACATTGGTTTATCATTCCGATCAGATTCATTTTTACCCATTGAAGAAATGGCATTACATAATTCTTTTCCCAGAATGTAATCAGTTAACTCATTATTGATTTGATCGAAACAGTTTTTATAATTTTTTAAAACAATACTTTTAGCTTTTACATAAGTATTTACTTTTACAAACCAATAAACGTGAGCCATTAAAATAAAAAGCTTAGATCCTCTTTTTGCAGCTGCGAAAGAAAAATCCACCTGCAAAGGATTATCTCGAACAAGTAGAGATCCTGCCCAGAAATGGTTACTTATGTTGCCAGTAAATTTTTCGTCAAGTCTCTTTACTTTACTTGATTTAGTAAATACATTATTCTTTAAATCTTTATTGTAGTATTCATTAATTGGTATAAGAAGATAATCAGCATAAAAATTATAAGGAACATCTGAATAATCAGATAAATCTTTCCCAATTGCTCCAGCCCATTCACTCAATTTATTAGTTTTTACAAGCTCTAAATAAGCAAGAATCAAAGCACGTTGTCCAACGAGAAGAAAGAAAATTGAATCTTTTTTTTGTTCATTAATTTTTTTTATTAAAGCTCTGTATTCGGCAATATTAATATTGTTTTTTCTCAACTCTTCCTCTACGTTTTTTAATTTACTTGCATAGTATTCCTTGATATGAGTTTGACTTTTTTCATGCTCTTCTTTATTAGCTATGGCTTCATACCACTGTCCAAATTCAGGTGAAATAGATTTCGAATTTAACCTCTCCGTAATTACATTTCTTACAGGTTGTGGAGTTATTAATAATCGAACAATTGTCGGCCCCCAAACTTTATTGAATTCATTGCATAATAATTCAATTTTTTCTTGTGTTAAAACAAAAGGAATTCTATTATCCTTTGCGTATTTATAATCTTGGTGAATACCATCATCTTCATTTTCTTTCCAACTTTCAGGCCATGAAGAAAAAACATTTTCTAACTCACAATAATACTCATCATCATCATCTGGATTTAATGAATAAATTTCAATTTTTTTATATTTATTATTTGAATTCTTCAATATTCTTTCAAGTATCCAATCTAAACCTAATATTGATGTTATATAAGGTCCTTCATTTATTTTCGTTTTTTCACCATGCCAATCAATTAAATCCAAAGGTAAACAAGTTAAAAATTCATTATCTTCCCCTATAAAAAAACCTAATTCATTTTTCTTATTAGTTGAACGATACTGTAAGGAGTTACTGAATAAAGTTCTAACAAATCTTGCAGTAGGATCATTATCATCCAATAGTAAATTTCTTGTCCTCGAAACAGGTACTGCATGTTTATTTAAATCAATGAATAAAGACCTCATCCAATGTAACTTATCTTTTTCTTCTGTTGCATGAAATCCTAAATCTTTTTCAAATAATATAAATATTACACTTAAATCAGATTTTTCGCGTTGATTGTCATCTAATTGCTTAATTGATGCTAGCCTATGTTGTCCATCAATGGCTACAGCATAAACTTCATCTCTATTCCACTGTATTGTTCCATAAGTACCATTCCTTGGATAAGTTTCTTTATCAGATTGCTGAGTTTGATAAGAAATATGTATTGGCCCAAATACTTTATTATATGGGTATGCATCACTTTCTGTAGGAGGTCTAAAAGTTTCCTGATCTTTCAGATTCAATACTACAGTAATTGAATTAAAAAATGCTGGGCGTCTAGCATTGAGTGGATTCAAATAATTTGTTGCTATATCATGTACACGATTTTGACTAACTTCACGTTGGAACAATTCCGAAATAGACCAATTCTGCATTGCATATTTTGGATCATCCGTTACTAGATTTAGGTACTCTGCAACTTGTTGAAACCTTAAAATTGAGGACATAAACGGTACACGGAATTTTCCAACGGTAAATGCGCCGAAGGTAATATCTATTTCTTGAGTTACGTTCAATGGTCCATCACCTAATACTCGTCTTTTTGTCATTGCTCCTCCCTAACCTATTCTTTTTGTTAAAGGTGCTAACAATAATATCGTTAAGATACTTTCTATAAACTTCCTTTCTTTTTGCGTTGAGACCTTTAATGGCAAATAAGATAATGCGACCTCATCAAAGTGTAAACCTAAATCAATCAATCCATTTAATAACAAACTTCGTCCGTTTTTATGATCAATTATCCGTTGATTCAGATTATCGGTCTCACCAACGTATAATACAGGTCCAAAATTTAAACAAGAATTAAATAGTTCATCAAAAATATTTTTCCTTTTTGAAATAGTATCTAAAGAATTCAAATACTCAGACTTCTCTATACTTAATCTTCCTCCTCCTATCTCAATCTTTTCAAATCTAATGAAATTACTTCTAATGTATTCACTATTTGAAGCTTCTGACCTCGAAACTTTAGCTTTTGAAATTGACACAAAGGGTGGAATAAGAGATTTTTCAACTAATTCAATGAAATTAGTTTTATTGAAAATACTTTCTGGTATGTTTTTAAATATTCGTCGCCAAATATATACAGCCGGTATTGTTGGGAATTCCGAGGAAATATAATCATTATCTAAATCAGATCCATAAAAAGGACCAATCCAAAAATTTTTTTTCATTTACTTTTAAAACTACTACAAATGACAGATCGCACAGCCCTCAGTCTCATCCATATCCGCTATAGTATACCTTTCCTCCAGTTTTTCAATATCTTCTAATGTTTTTCCTTCAATCCATGTGAATTTCTTTGGTCCAGTGGTCTTCTCATATGTTTTTGCCTTTTTAAAAAGGTCCGGATGTTGTTCAATCAAGCCTTGCCATTCT
>JAJSAL010000133.1 GCA_024274705.1 Spirochaetota bacterium | reverse complement strand
AGCCGTACCATACGGAACAGAAGGTTCAGATAAAGCTGACTAAAGGGAAAAAGGAGATCCAGGTAAACGACAGGCGCATCCATGACCGGAAAGAGATCATTTCGAATATGCCCTGTATCGTCTTTGCCCATGACGATTTCTTTTTTGTAAACGGCCCGCCTGAAAGAAAGAGATGGTTTTTTAACCAGACATTGAGTCTCTATGACCCGCTCTTTATAGACTCATTACGCAGATACCGTAAAATCGTCAAGGCCCGGAATATCGTACTCAAAGAAAAACACATGGATGAGATTGATGTCCTGACCTATCAGCTTGCTGAAACAGGCGTACTGTTGTGTCAGAAACGAATAGACCTGATCCGGCGGTTTAATGCTTCCTTTTCTCCGCTGTTCAGGAAAATTTCCGGCCAGTTTGACCTGGAAATTCAATACCGGCCGTCGTGGAAGCAGTTTGATTCAGTGGAGCCTGTACTATCGATCATGGATCGTACCAAGGCAAGAGATATCGAGTTCGGCACCTCCACAACCGGCCCGCACAGGGATACATTTACCATACATCATCAGGGACAGGATTTCACCCGGACAGCGTCTACCGGTCAGATCAGGCTTATCTCTCTTGTATTACGGGTAGCCCAGGCGGTCTTTTTTAAGGCCATGACAGGTAAACAGCCAATCCTTCTTCTGGATGATGTCCTCCTGGAACTGGACCGGAGAAAAAGGAAAGCGTTTTTCGAATCACTGCCTGAATATGATCAGGCCCTTTTCACCTTTCTCTCCCATGCCGATATCGAGTATATTGGGAAACAGAAGCCCCTGGTATATGCTGTTAATAAAGGATCGATAACTGAATGGAAAAAGCAGGAGATGTTTTAAAACTCTTTCTGGATAAAAAGCAGCTTGATGCCGCCAAGACGTACTCCTCTTTTTTCAGGAGCTGGGAGAACATAGTAGGGGAGAATATAGGTGCCCATTCGCAAGTAATGGACGTCCGGAACCACACGGTGCTTGTCGAAGTGGACCATCCGGGCTGGATCCAGATGATTCAGATGAATTATCAAAGGATACTGAAAGCTATACAAACCCGGTACCCGGAACTGAATGTAAAGAAGATCCATCTCCGCCTCGGTTCACGGTGGCAGAAAACGGAAGAACCTGCAGCGCAGAAAAAAGAGGATGTTAATGCAGGGCAGGACAGAGAGGATGAACAGGTTCGTGAGTTTTGTATAGAGGAAATACACGACTAGAGACTGAAAACGGCACTCAGGAACCTTGAAAAGCGTATTTATGACAGTTGACATTCCTTTGCATGGGAACGTATACTATGGGACCTTTGTAATACCATATTTCCTTGTAATATAGACATTACCTTTAGGAGTTTTATATATGAAAAGAACCTACCAGCCAAGCAGGGTAAAGAGAAACAGAAAATTCGGCTTCCGGGCCAGGATGAAGACCAAGGGAGGACGTTCCGTACTGGCGCGTCGAAGGGCGAAGGGCAGACATAAGCTGTCCGTTTCGGATGAGAGAAAGCCTTACTAGAGCGGAAAGGCTTAAGACTAAGCCCGATATTAAAAGGGTTTTTTCTTCTTCATATAGACATGGTGTTCCTGGGTTAACACTATTTATTGCGGAAAACGGGCTGCAGTGGAATCGAATTGCCATAACACTGAAAAGAAAATACGGAACCTCTGTTCAGCGGAACAGGGCAAAGCGCATCTTAAGAGAAGTATTCCGAAAAAACAAATCTCGTCTTAAGCTTGGATATGATGTAGTCATCCTAGTATACCCAGGGAATGATAGATATGAAGAGAGGGAGAAGCAGCTCCTCTTTCTTCTGAAAAAGGCAGGGATCATACGGTGATGATGATAAAGGAGTTCCTTCTGGGAATAATCTGGGGATACACGAAACTCATCTCCCCCCTGTTTCCCCCTACATGCAGATACGAACCGACATGTTCCCGGTATGCCCGGGAGGCAATACGGAAACACGGCGCAGGGAAAGGTCTTTACTTGACGGTCCGAAGGATATTAAGGTGTCATCCCTTTCATCCTGGTGGGTATGATCCTGTTCCGTAAGACAATTATTTCACAGGAGTTTTAATAACATGGACAAGAAAACACTACTGGCAGTTGTACTATCTGTTGCCGTAATATCAGTTGGATTTATCATCCAGAACGCGATATTCACGCCCAAAGATGAAGATATATCAGCCGTGAGTCAGCAGACCGCAGAGGGCGCTGTGCAAACGCAGCAGGAAGAAGCAGAAAAGACCATTCGCTCCTCTTACGATCCATCCGAGGTAGTGCCTATCGAGGACAGCGGCACCGAGCGGGACATTAAAATGGAGACCGATATCTTTTTAATCACCTTCTCCACGAAAGGCGGGGTAATCACTTCCCTGAAGCTGAAAGAACACATGGACGGAAATGATCTGGTAGAGATGATCTACCGGGGCGAAACAACCTCCGGCGCATTCAACATCCATTTCGGAGGACCCGATGTTGCACCGGTTGATGCGATTTTCCGTTACCGGAAAATCGGCACTGATACCATCGAATTCTCCCGGGATTTCAGGGCCCCGTCGGAAAACGGAGGGCCAGGGGATATCTTTACTCTTATCAAAACGTACACATTCAAACCTCAGGACTACCTGTTCGAACTGGATATAACCATAGAGAACAGTATAAAAGAGTATCCGGCTTTGAGTTTTGACGGCTTCGCTTATACCCTCGATTTTGGACCACAAATCGGTCCGTCGTTTACCAAGTTGGACGGGCGAAGGGAATACCGGCAGTATCAAACCTATAACGGGGAAAAGCGGATTAAAGAACGGATGCCCAGGGATGGACTTATTACCATAGATTATGATGTGAGATGGGCGGCTATTGTAGGAAAGTACTTTACCATGATAGGGATCCCGGATGCTACAGACTACGAGATAGAGTTCCGGTCCGGACCAATTCCCGGCCTGGAGGAGAGTTCCCGGATGTACTTCAGACGTCCTCTTTTAAAGAGTTCGAAAGCTACCGATGTATTCAGGTTTTACGCAGGGCCGAAGCAGCCCCGGGTGCTGAACAAGTATGGAAGTATGGATAAGAATGGTTTCGGGGTCAAGGACCTTCATCTTGACGAAGTGGTCGATTCCGGCCGCCTTTTAGGCTGGCTGGAGAGTATCCTCAAAGCTATTCTGGTCATGTTCTACCGGCTGATCCCCAACTATGGAGTCGCTATCATCCTGCTGACTGT
>JAJSAL010000013.1 GCA_024274705.1 Spirochaetota bacterium | reverse complement strand
AGCTTCCCCACCTCTCATTTTGCAGAATATCCAGAGCTGCCTCATATGCCTGAAAAACCCCGGGGGGTTGGGGGCAGAGCCCCCGGCATCAGTCGCTTATTTAAGAACCGGAAAATTCCATTTTCCGCTGAACCAAGACAAGATCAAATTCCATGGCTGTAAGCTGTAGTAGCTTACAGCCCCGGATCACCTTGCGTGTGACAAGATCCATCTCCAAATCGGCTATTTTGAACCTCAGCACCTGGTCAGTCCTTCCACGCCTTAACAACGCCCGAATTCGAGCGAGCAGTTCTGGGAAGGCAAAGGGCTTGATAAGGTAGTCGTCGGCCCCGGTGTCAAGCCCTAAAACTCGGTCCTCCACAGAATCTTTTGCCGTTAGGATCAACACGGGCGTCTGAAGTCTTTGCTTTCGTAATGTGGTCAGAACCTCAATCCCATCCCTGCCTGGAAGCATCAGATCAAGCACCACCAAATCAAACGTCTGCGCATTAAGCAGAAAAAAACCTTCTTCACCGGTATGCGCAACCGTAACCTGGTAGTGCTCAGTTTACAGCCCTTCTTTTATTGCCTTGGCTATCTTCTTCTCATCTTCTATAACCAGTATGTGCATGATTTTTCCTTACTATATAAACATATATGGATAATGGTTTGGATGTATACTGAAGTTTTTCTGAAAAATGCTTCAGTAACAATAAAAGATATGAATTATCCGGGATCAAACCTACATCAATTAAAGGGAAGATTAAAAAGACACTACAGTGTAAAAGTATGCCCTGTTGGAAACATTACCCTTCCGGAAGGAAGGGCTGTGTGGAACAAGGGCTGTCAGATGTGTTTTGCCTGTATTAATCTTTGTCCTGTAACATCGATACAGTACGGAAATAGGACACAGGGTTTGAAATGGTACCGGAATCCAGGGGTTGCCGTTAAGGATATTGATGAATCCTATAGACTATCCACCACTGAAATCAATTTATCCCTTATATATGATGCGATCTCCTTTAAAGCATTGTTTTCTATAGCCATCATGGACATAACCGGGTCGATTGCAGAAACATCAATAACGCCGTCCTCTTTTTCCTGTACCACGATATTACACGGGAGCATCGTTCCCACCCGTTCCCCTGTGATCTTTTCAATGGTACCATCGAAGGATCCATTTATTGTTCTCGAATAGCAATAACTCTTCATCAGTTATCTCCTTATCTTTAACAGTCTTGCATTTATCGCAACGATTACGGTACTTAGTGACATGAGGACCGCACCTGCCGCAGGGCTTAAGAGAATACCGAAACTATACAAAACACCTGCTGCTAAGGGAATGGCAAGGGCATTGTACCCCGTTGCCCATGCAAGGTTCTGCACCATCTTCCTGTATGTCGCCCGGGCGAGGTCAAGTATGGTAACAACGTCAAGGGGATTACTTCGTACCAGTATAATATCCGCAGTTTCGATTGCTACATCCGTGCCGGCACCGATTGCAATACCGACATCAGCAATTGCCAGTGCAGGAGCATCGTTAACGCCGTCACCCGTCATAGCTACAACGAGGCCGCGTGATTTTACCTCTTTAACCTTGTCCGCCTTTTCATGGGGGAGAACCTCCGCGAAAACTTCGTCGATACCTATCTCCTGTGCAACCCAGTTCGCAACTTGCCTGTTGTCCCCGGTAAGCATCATGGTGCGAATTCCCATTTCCCTCAGTTTTCCGATAGCTTCCCTGGACTCTTTCCTGACGATGTCTGCAAGTGCAAAAGCCCCTTTTACTTCGTTATCAAGGAGAATATAAACAACTGTTTTACCTTGGGAGGAAAACTCATTGATCTTATCATCCTTTACATTTATTCCTTTTTCTTTCAGGTAACCAGGGCTGACCACCGTTATTTCCCTGCCGTCCACGATGCCTGTGGCCCCCCTGCCGGTTATGGCCTTGAAGTTCTTTACGGGAAGAGTCTTCCCTGCGGATGATACGATGCCTCTGGCAATCGGGTGTTCCGAGTTTGCCTCTACCGATGCGGCATAGGTAAGGATATCCTGCTCCGTCATCGAACTGTCGTACACTACCGTATCGGTAACACCGAATTTTCCCTCGGTCAGAGTTCCCGTCTTGTCGAATATGATAGCCTGTATGTTTCGAGCATGTTCGAATGCCCCGCGGTTACGAATCAGGAGCCCGTTCTTTGCCGATATGGCCGTCGATACTGCAACTACCAGGGGAACTGCAAGTCCCAGTGCATGGGGACAGGTTATGACCATAACGGTAACGGTACGTTCCAGGGCGAATGCGAAGTCCTTGTTTACGATGGCAAGCCAAATGAACATGGTGATTCCACCCGCCCCCAGGGCTATCAGCGTGAGCCACAGTGCAGCCCTGCTAGCCAAATCCTGGCTCCTGGACTTGCTCTCCTGGGCCTCCCTTACGAGCTCAACCACCTGGGACAAGTAGGAATCTTTACCCGTCTTCTTGATTTCAACTACCAGGGAACCTTCGCCGTTGATCGCGCCACCGATAACCTGGTCCCCCTGCCGTTTTACTACCGGTTTCGATTCCCCGGTAAGCATCGCCTCGTTTACAGAACTCTCTCCTTCGATGACCACGCCGTCTACAGGAAGTTTCTCGCCGGGTTTTACAAGTACCCGGTCTCCGACACCTATGTCTTCTATCGATACGTCCTCTGTACTTCCGTCGGGTAAAAGCTTATGCGCCTGTGACGGCATAAGCTTGGCAAGTTCCTCGAGTGCCCTTGAGGCTCCCATAACAGAACGCATCTCGATCCAATGCCCGAGAAGCATGATGTCTACAAGGGTTACCAACTCCCAGAAAAAGACTTTTCCTGCAAGGCCGAAGACTACCACACTGCTGTAGATGTAGGCCGTGGTAATCGCCAATCCTATGAGTGTCATCATACCGGGCAGCTTGGCCCCTAGTTCCGTAACAAGTCCCTTGAGAAAGGGCCAGCCGCCATAAAAAAACACTATCGATGAAAGGACGAAAAGCACATAGCTATCACCTTTGAAACTCAGTATCTCTTCAAGTCCGAACAATTTCTGGATCATCGGCGATAACGCCAGAATAGGTATGGTAAATACTATGGATATCCAGAACCTCCTGCGGAAGTCGGCTACCATGTGTTCGTGGTGCGAATGGTGGCCCCCGGAATGACCCGCTTGCTCTCCGTGGTCATGGCCTGCATGTTGGTTCTGTCCGTGGCCGCTGTGGTCCCCGTGGTCATGGCCTGCATGTTCGACCTGCCCATGACCGCCGTGTTCTCCGTGGTCATGGCCTGCATGTTCATCCTGTCCATGACCGTTGTGTTTCCCATGGTTATGTTCCGCCATTTCTTCTTTCATATTCATCGATAAAACTCCTTTGCCCTTACGTATTCCGGAAAGGATCACCGGATCCATACCTGCCGCAGGGTAGTTATTTTATAATATACTCAACCGGGGTATCGTCTCATCTCTCCAGAGGATACAAGGTTTCACCTGCAAAGTCAAAATATTTTTCACCGCCCGAAGCATTTCTCCTGGAACCCGGCAGGCCGTCATCCGCCTGGTGTGAAAAAAACAAAATTAATTTGACTTTTATAGCCGAATTCTTAGAATACAATGTATAAACCTTTTGAAAGGAGTTGTTTATGGGAACAAAGTTCAAGGTGTTCATATGCGTTCTTCTGCTTATCGCAGTCGTGGCGTCTATGGGCTTCGCAGAAGGGAAGAGCGCGATACCTGCCTACCTGCTCTCTTTTTTCGTGGGTTTCGGTACAGGGCACCGTTATGCCCAGGCTAACTGGGTGCCCTGGCTGGTGGCTGACCTGGTTACAACCGCTACTTTTGTTATTGGTATGGGTATGGTGGCCGTTAGCGCCGCAAAAGCACTCAGTTCTGCAGTAACCGGGGATGTTTCAAGCACCAGCAGCAGCATGGGAGCAGCTTTGGTTTGGTATGTGGTAGCCGGTATGGGAGGTCTTGCCAAAGGAATTGTCTGGATCATCGAGTTCGTCAATATTTTCAAGGTTGTAAAACAGCAGAGGGAGGCGGGGGTCATTGCTTCCTGGAGTCCGACCTTTGAGGTTCTGCCAACGGGAATTGCGGCAGGCCTTAAATACAGCTACTGACCCGTGCATGTCCTCGATAGGGCCGTGTACGTAAAAACGGATGTAATGGGCTGCTTTCCTTAGAGGGGAGCAGCCGTTTTTTCTTTTTTCCAGCTTGGCAGCTGAATTGAAAATTGATTGTGTGTCATTGTTATGAATCGTTTATTAGTAAAAGGAGAAACAGGACGACTATATTCAAGAATGAGCTGGTCCTTATCCTTCCGGCAGCGGTGTTTGCAGGGATCCTGCGGGGAATCCCCGATATCAGGCTGTAGCCCTGCAGCACTTCTCTTCCGAAAGCTGACGCATAAAGGCATCCCGGATAAAGGTCTCTTGTTCCTTCACCACTTTGCAGGCAAGAATGTCCGACCGGAAATCAGGCTTTCGAAGGAGTTTGACCAGAGCGGAGAGAATCCTTAAGTATTCGCATTGCCGGTCAGGCGGGTTGGCGATCATGAATATAAGTTCCACCGGCTTATTATCTATGGCGTCGTATTCTATCCCTTTGCAGGAGACACCTAAAGCGATGAGGATGGAACCGGTATCCGTATGCCCGTGAGTAACCGCAATACCCCTGCCGAAACCGGTACTCTGTTTCTGTTCCCGTTTTACGACCTCCGATTCGAACAGTTTCCTGTCTTCCATCGTTTTGAAAACCGGGGATTCATCTATAAGTTCGTGGATAGCTTCGTATTTTTCCGTGCTCTTGAGTTCGTATACAAAACCATCCAGGAAATATTCATTCTCTTCCATGTTAACCTTACCGTTTTACTCCCTGTTCTATTAATATTCGTCATTTTTTCGACAAAGGACAAGGCTTTTTAACACAACAGTATCTAAATACTCCAATTCAGGTAATGCTATTGCAACCTATATTGTATTTTAAGGTATGATTATACACAAAACTATAATGATCGCAAGTGTTTAATTAATAATCTATTCTGTCGTGGCTCATGGTGCATAAAGCCACGATTTCCACGACAGGAAAGCCGCATCCTACCAGTATAGCAGGCGGATCGAGATTTTTCCGGCACAATACACTATGCTTACGTCCGGAGGCACACCAGTGAAACCAAGACATGTTATATCCATCCTGCTCTTTGTTGTTTCAATGTATCCCGTAACAGGTGAGATGCTGAAGAACCCCCCGGTGGATCTTGAAATTGGATTTTCCGATACATTCACCCTCTTTCCTTCCGGCGGTGGATGGGTGGATTTTCACCAGTATGGAAAACAGGAAGGAGATCTTACCTTCGGCAAGGATCTGGATATCGCAGTTTATATCAATCTTTTCAGCTCGAAAAGGGTGGCCTTCACCGGCATGGCTCACGAGATCTTTCAGGGCAGGCATCTTCCTGACGATGAAAAGTTGTGGCTCTTCTCGCCGAGACTCATCATTTCTGATCTCCGGCTTTTCTTCTCGATTCTCCTGGGACCTGTAACCCTGAAGATCGGTTATCATCATGACTGTGCCCATGCCATAGACCGGTATACTGTTAGAAATGTGATTCACGAAGCCTTTCTGCTGGGAGGAGAGACAAGGCGGTTTGAGGCAGCCTGGGGAAGAACCGGTTTCTCTACCACTGTGAGAGGAGGAGTGGAGGCAGGAATCAATATACTCGCCTTCATCCAGGCTCAAGAGTACGAACCCGACAGGTTCCGGTTTTCCCTGTACGCCAGGGTGGAACCGGTAAAACATCCACGATACGGTTCGATCTTTACAGAAGGCAGGGTGTCCCTGATGGTGCGGGAAACGGTGGAAACCCCGGTGCAGGGGATCGAAAGCCCCGGCCTGGACTGGCTTATCCGTGGGGGATACAGGACACCCGGTAAAAGAGGGGGCGTTTCCATCTATGTACAGAAGGAACATATAACTGACGGTTGGGAAGATCGTACACCGGAACCGGTTACCCTTTTTGCCATGGGGATTATGATGAGCATTGATCAACCCTAGGGTTGTGGGATACCATGCCTTCCATCATGCGCACCGAAGTGTATTATTCCGACGGGAACATGGACGGCAGAGCGAAAAAGTGGCTTCGCCGGCTTTCCCATGAGTTTTCCTGGATCGAAGACCTGGCATTGATCGATGTGTATATAACCGAAGAAATCGGGGAAGCTTCCCCCGCGTTATGCAGGCATCTCTTCTCGGATACGGTGTCCCAGGATGCTGCAGTAATAAAAGGGGAAACCGGGTCCGGCACCTGGGCTGCAGAGTCGGGAATCCTTGGGAACTGGAACGTAGCCTTTGAAACGGCCTACAAACCGGGAGTTACCGACCCTGTGGCCCTGACCGTGCGAAAGACCCTGGAACTGGAACTGGGGAAGCGTCTTGGAAAAAAAGCCCTTGTTCAGACGGCACGGCAGTTCCTGTTAAAAGGTAAATCGCCGGAGGGCACATCCGTGGGTGATGTGCTTAAGATGGCATACAATCCGCTTATCCAGCAGGTTACCCTCATCACCCGGGAAGAGTGGGACCGGGGAGAACGGTTCCCCCTCCGGTACCCCCTGGTTGCCGAGGTAACACCTCCGGAAACAGAGTGCTTCGACCTTCTGAAGATGGGTAAACAGGACCTGAGGGACCTCTCATCCAGCCGTCTCCTTGCCCTTACCCTGGAGGAGATGGAGTCGGTCCGGGAGTACTTCTGTACGAAAGCAGTACATGATAAGCGCAGAGAACACGGTATGCCCGGTAACATTACCGATGTTGAACTAGAAATGATCGCCCAGACCTGGTCTGAGCACTGTAAACACAAAATATTCCAGGCAGAGATCGAGTATTCAGAAGGGGAAACGAGAGAACGGATAGTATCCCTCTTCGATACCTATATCCGGGGGACAACAGAAAAAATCGCCGAAAAACGTCCGTTTCTCCGTTCCGTCTTTCATGACAATTCCGGTGTTATCGCGTTTGACGAAGACACCCTGCTCTGTTTCAAGGCAGAGACTCATAATTCGCCTTCCGCCCTGGATCCCTATGGCGGCGCCATAACCGGGATCGTGGGAGTGAACCGGGACATCATCGGTACGGGTAAAGGGGCGAAACCCCTGTTTAATACCAATGTGCTCTGCTTCGGTGAACCCGACACACCTGAAACATCGCTTCCGGAAGGATTGATGCACCCGGTTCGGGTCCTGGAAGGGGTGCATCACGGCATCATCGACGGGGGTAATCAGTCAGGAATTCCTGTGGTTGCAGGAGGGGTTCTCTTTGATGACAGTTTTACCGGCAAACCGCTGGTGTTCTGCGGAACCGGCGGTATTCTCCCGGCTGAAATAGACGGGGAAGGTGCCTGGATACAGCATATCCACCCGGGTGATCTTGCGGTGATGGTCGGCGGCAGGATCGGGAAAGATGGTATCCATGGGGCCACGTTTTCTTCCCTGGCGCTGGATGAAGCGTCACCGACGTCTGCCGTGCAGATCGGTGATCCAATAACACAGAAGAACATGCTTGATTTCCTGCTGGAAGCCCGGGACCTGGGGCTGTATTCAGGAATAACCGACAACGGTGCAGGAGGTCTCTCTTCTTCCCTCGGAGAAATGGCGGAGGCTTCCGGAGGTGTCCGTATAAACCTGGACCTCTGTCCCCTTAAATACGAAGGACTGGCACCCTGGGAGATCCTGGTATCCGAGTCCCAGGAGCGGATGAGCCTGGCTGTGCCGGAATCATCCCTGGATGACCTTCTCTCCCTGGCCGCTAAAAGGGATGTGGAAGCCGCTGCTGTAGGCCGGTTTACCGATTCGGGATTCGTCGAAGTAACCAGCCATGACAAGTACCTAGTCCTTCTCAGTCTGGATTTCCTTCATAATGGATTGCCCCGGATGGACCTGAAAGCACGGTGGGAGCCGCCGGACCGGCAGGAACAGCCGCTGCCGGAAAGACCCGATCTATCGGTCCTTTTCCTGAGGGTGCTGGGAGAACCGAATGTGGCTTCAAAAGAACACCTGGTTCGGCAGTACGATCACGAAGTAAAGGGGCATTCTATCGTAAAACCATTTGTAGGAGTGAACAGGGACGCTCCCTCCGACGGTGCGGTTCTGAAACCGAGGTACGATTCGGACCGGGGAATTACGGTAACCCACGGAATCTGTCCCCGTTACAGCGATCTGGATACCTACCACATGGCAGCCTGTGCAGTTGACGAGGCTTTCCGGGCTCACATTGCCCTGGGGGGTGATCCGGAGCTGGCTTGCGGGCTGGATAATTTCTGCTGGCCCGATCCGGTGGAATCCGGGTATACCCCCGACGGGCAGTATAAACTGGCACAGCTCGTACGCGCATGCAGAGGTCTGTCCGATACCTGCAGGGCTTACGGTATTCCTCTTATTTCCGGGAAGGATTCCATGAAGAACGACACTGTGCTGGGAGGGAGAAAAGTATCCGTCCGGCCTACGCTGTTGGTGTCCCTGATGGGCATTATCGGAAATGTGAAGAATGCGGTCACTTCTGATTTTAAGAATACCGGGGACATCATTTTTGTACTGGGGCATACCCGGGGGGAACTTGGGGGGACAATTCTGGAGAAGGTGCTGGGCAGGCAACTGGCGGAATGCCCCAAGGTGGACACGGAAACTGCTCTGGCCCGTTACAGCCTCCTCCACCGGGCACTGCGCCGTGGACTGGTTGCATCCTGTCATGATATTTCTGACGGCGGACTGGCTGTTGCCCTGGCAGAATCGGCTCTCGGCGGCGGCTTCGGCGTAGATGTGGATATCCTGCATGTACAGCATGGAGAAAAAGCCCGAAGCGACCTGCATCTGTTGTTCTGTGAGACTCCTTCCCGGTTCGTGGTTTCCGTCAAACCGGAATATGAAGAGGAGTTTGTCGGGATCATGGGAGACACCGGTGTATTCAGAATCGGCCTGACATCTGAAACCTCCACCCTTAGATGCACCCGGGGAACCCGGGAGATCCTTAACATTCCCTTAAGGAAGATCGAGACGGCCTGGAAAAGCCTGGAACACACACTGGAAGGGACCGGGAGAGGATAGATGGTACAGGCGGCGGTTATTACCGGTTACGGGATCAATGCTGATGAGGAACTTGCCCAGGCATTTCACTTGAGCGGCGCAGCAGTTCATAGAATCCATGTCAATGACCTGATAGAGCAGCCGAACATATTGGAATCGATGCACATTCTCGGCTTCCCGGGAGGGTTTTCCTTCGGTGATCATCTCGGCTCCGGCCTCGTGTTTGCCCATGTTTGTAAGAAACACCTGAAGGAAGACCTCGAGCACTTTGTCCGGGAGGGCAAGCTGGTAATAGGGATATGCAACGGGTTCCAGGTCCTGGTAAAGATGGGTATGCTGCCCGATTTCAGCGGTGACTGGACCCAGGAAGTGTCCCTGATTCACAACAGCAGCGGTGTGTTTGAAGACAGCTGGGTACGGGTATCTTTCAACCCTGAAAGCAGATGCGTATGGACAAAGGATCTGCCTTCTATGGAGCTCCCTATCCGCCACGGGGAGGGGAGATTCTATGCACCGGCACACATTCTGGACAGGATGGTGGAAGAGCAGAGTATCGTGTTAACCTATTCCGGTAGAAATCCCAACGGTTCCCTTCTGGACATCGCCGGTATAACAGACGCAACCGGCCGTGTTTTAGGCCTTATGCCCCATCCCGAAGCCTTTCTGATCCCGGAGAACCATCCTTCCTGGACCAGGGAGCCGCCGGAATCCGCGGAGGGTTTAACCATCTTTCAGAACGGTGTGGATCACATTACAAAAAAACTTCTTCTGGAATCCACTTGAAACATTTGATAATTTACACATGATACTTTATGCTAGTACATATGCTCGAGGTAGTTGATGAAGGATGAAACAAAAATCGAAGAAAAGATAGGACAAGGACTGTTCCGGCTGGGCCTGATGAAAGAGGAGCACATTCAGGATATCATCCTGCTTCAGAAAGCGGGAGACCGCCGTCTTTTTGGAGAGATAGCAGTGGAAAAGGGATACGTGAAGGTACAGGACCTGATCCGGTACTTAAGCAGCCCATAAGGGAAAACGAACGGTATGCTTGTAGAAGCTGAAATTTGGACCATCGCCAGGACTGATCAGGGAAATGCAGTACTCGTACGCCCGGTGGGCGCGGATGTTGCAGTTCCTATATTCATAGGACAACTGGAAGCACAGTCGATTCTCATCGGTATGGGTAATGTGCCCATGCCCAGACCCCTTACCCATGATCTTTTCATATCGGTTCTGAAGGAGGTCGGCATGTCCTTAGTGCGGGTGGAAATCACCTCGCTGAAAGAGGGTACCTTTTACGCTCAGCTCGTCCTCACCACCGAAGGAAAGGAACTTATCATCGATTCCAGACCTTCCGATTCCCTTGCCCTGGCGGTACGGCAGAAGTGCAAGATCTACATTGCAGATGCAGTGGTGGACGATGCGGGTGTAGCGGTAAGCGCTATTACCGAGGAATCCCAGATACCCGGTGGGACGATAAAGGTGGACAGGCTGACTCAGCTGCAGAGAAAACTGGATAAAGCCGTGGAGGAAGAGGACTACGAAGAAGCGGCCCGGATCAGGGACCAGATGAAAGATATGGAGGAACCCCGGGACAGTTGATTTTTTGCCGAATCAGGCTGTAGTTAGGCCGTGGTTAAGCATCAGGCTTCGTATATGTTCCTGGCTATCGGCATCCTCCGGCCCGTGCCGAATGCCCTGGAGGAGACTTTCAGCACCGGGGCTGACTGGCGTCTTTTATATTCCGCCCTTCCCACCAGGGTGAGGGTTCTGCTTATCAGGTCCTCATCAAATCCCCTGGCGATAATCTCCTCCTTCGTCAGGTTTTCAAGGACGTAGAGTTTTAAGATTTCATCCAGCACTTCGTAAGGGGGAAGGGAATCCTGGTCTTCCTGGCCGGGCCGCAGTTCCGCTGAAGGCGGTTTTTTCAGTATCGATTCGGGTATGATTTTCCCCTCCCGGTTGATATGCCGTGCCAGTTCATATACCTCGGTTTTAAGAAGGTCCCCGATAACGGCCAGGCCTCCGCACATGTCTCCGTAAAGGGTGCAGTAGCCTGTAGCCAGTTCAGATTTATTTCCCGTTACCAGAAGGAGAGAGTGCCATTTATTCGAGTATGCCATCATCAGGGTTCCCCGGATTCGTGCCTGGATGTTCTCTTCCGTAACGTCCGGTTTTTTTCCGTGAAAATGAGGCTGAAGGGAAGAGAGAAACGCAGGGAACACTTCTTCGATGGATATCACATCGAAGGATATCCCAAGATTCTCTGCGAGGTGACGGGCATCTTCCTCGCTCCTGTGAGACGAATACCGTGAAGGCATGGCGAAGGCGTGTACCTGCTCCGGGCCAAGGGCTTTCACCGCCAGTACGGCAACCAGGGCACTATCTATACCCCCGGAGAGACCAAGGTGCACCCTGGAGAATCCGCATTTTCTAAGGTAATCTTTCAGTCCGGTTACCAGGGCGAGTTCTATTTCCTGGTATGTGTCGATTTCGATGGATACCCGAGGATAGGATTTTTCCATATCGATGATACCGAGATCTTCTTCAAATGCGGCCCCGCGGTATATACAGGAACCATCCCCGGAGGTAACCAGGGAATTCCCGTCGAAGATGAGGCTGTCGTTTCCCCCGGTCATATTTACGTACACCACAGGCACACCTGAAGATTTTCCGATCTTCGAGATGAGGGCAAGCCGGGTATGAACTTTTTTAGAAAAGTAGGGAGAAGCCGACGGGGAAAGGATAACACCTGCCCCCCGGTCAAGGAGCTCATTTACCGGGTCCAGAGCATACCGCGTTCCGGGCACCGCTTCCTGTTCCCACCAGAGGTCTTCGCATATGGCGATCCCTATACACTCCCCTTTGAACTCGAAGGTTGTGTGCGACGGTGCTGCTTCAAAATACCTGGTTTCGTCAAATACATCATAGGTGGGGAGAAGACTTTTAGCCTGGGTGTGGATAATCCTGCTGCCGGCGATTACCGACACAACGTTCCGGAGGGATTTCCCTGAGCTTTCCCTGTTCCGGTCCACGTATCCTAAGGCCGCTGCAATACCGCCGGGAACACTCTTTTGGATGATCCGGAGAGATTTCAGATTTTCCTGTACGAACGCTTCGTGATCCAGAAGGTCCATTGGAGGGTACCCGCAGATACTCATTTCCGGGAATACAACGAGATCCACCTGTCGTTCCGCCGCCCGGAGGATGACGTCGATGATCCTGGCGCGGTTCCCAGGGAAATCCCCGATGGTGGTGTTGATCTGAGCTGTTCCGACAATCATGATGTATGGTACCAGAAAACAATCGTGTTGACCACTGTAACGATAAAACGGTAGTATACCATTCCATGGGCCGGACCGTTCTTATCGCGGGTAATGATACTCCTCTAAAGGAATACCTCCTCTCCTCCTCCCAATCCAGAGGTTTTAACGTGGTCTGCGGTTCAGCAAGGCTTACCCCGTTTTCCGCCAGGTCCCTGGTACTGAAGGGATTGAATGAATACGGATCCATCGATTCGGTTCTTCTCGTTCACGGCACAAACAACGACAGGCGCCTTGTCCACGACATCCCTGCTGTGGATCTGGAAATTGTCGTCGACTCGTTGTTCAAAGGCACCCTCTTTATCTTAAAAGAGGTGCTTACCCTTTTCCTGAAACGGAAAGAAGGAATTATTTCCTTTGTACTCCACAACCGTGAACCAGGAAGTTCTGCGCCGTTAAACGCCTTTTCTACAGGGGGTTTCAAAGCCCTTGCAGAATCTCTCTTTTCGGCGTATCAGAATGAAACCTTTATACTGAATGGATTTGACTCTCATGTGGAACAACTGGAGGAGTATGCAGAATTCATCTTCGATACCCTGGAAGAAAAAAACGGACTTATCCATGGCAAGTGGCACAGGTTTTACGGCAAGTCCGGATTTTTCCGTTCCCTCAATCTACCGGGGCTGGGAAGGTAGCCGGGTTTTCAATCCCGGGGCAGTTCATATCCCCTGCCGAAATCCCTGTACAGGTGGCTGGCAAGCCACCCGGGGCCTTTGGGAGAACCCCGCATCCTCATGGGTGAATTGATGATCACTATGCTCCCGTCTATTTCTTTCTCATGAACATCAGGTTCTTTCAGGTTCATCCGTTCCAGAACGATCCCCCTCCGGTAATTATGATGTACATAGTCGATAGTACCCCACGCACTGGTCTGTACAACCATACCGGAGTGGGTGAAGGTATCGTTCCACCGTCCGTCTTCATTGCGGTCGTAGGTATTGTCCCAGAAGATGATGTCCCCCGGCCGGGGAACCAGGGTGTCGTAGAGGAGGTCATGGTCCGCCAGATAAGAATGAAGCCGTGCCACCCCGTTCCCTGTATACGATGAAAAATCCTTCGCCAGGTCGATGCCCGCGTAATAGTAGACAGCCAGCACCACGCCGGTGCAGTCCATGGGAAACCGTTTACCCCGTACGATGATCTCATCTTTACCGAGGAGAGACCGTGCCCCCTGTATGAGCTTTTCCTGAATATCCGATACTTCCGAACCGGTTATACCCGGTTCCAGGTGGTCCCGGGTACGCCGCTGTTCCCGGGCTTCCCGGATCTTTCCTGTAAGGGTCGCCTGCTACCATTCGCCGGAACTCCTCCTGCCCAGGGTGGTACAGGACAGTGCCGGGAGTAAGAGGAGCGATGCCGTAAGGATTTTTACTGCAGCATTCATCTTACCTGATATGTCGGCTCCTTTCAGGTTAACTTTTATCATATGATCCGGCTTTTTTCCCGATCCCCAGAAGGTACACTTCGAAGGAATCTGTTCTGCAGGCCTTCGGCTTGAATACCTTTACCGATTCAAACAGTTTCCCCGCATGTGCGGTAAACATCTTAACATCAGGGCCCTGGAACACTTTAACGATCATCCTCCCATGATGTGAGAGGTAGCGGGTACACAGCGTAAGAACCTGCTCCGCCAGGGCCATGGACCGGGCGGAATCGATGGTCCTGTTCCCGGTTGTGGCCGGAGCCGCGTCGCTCATAATCACGTCAGGTCTCCCGTGTTCCATGATCGAATCCATCAGTTTTTCGTCGAAGATATCACCGGTGAGGCAGGATATACGACTGTCGCCGCCGCTGATCTGCCAGGGTTTCAGATCAATTCCGGTCACCTTCCCTCCGGAACGTACGAGTTCCAGAGCGTATTTGCTCCAGCTCCCGGGTGCGGCTCCCAGGTCTAAAACGGTGTTTCCTTTCCTGATCACAGAGAATTTCTGTTGAATTTCCTTGAGTTTATACACGCTCCTGGCAGGGTATCCTTCCTTTTTGGCCTGTGTTGCGTAGTAATCCGGTGCAGAACGGCTGTTTTTCCCTTTCATGGAGAGCTCAATATACCATATTTTGAGTTGACCAGAAAAGTATTTGCTACTACTTTGTAACTATGAACAACTCACTTGTAACACGACCATTTACATACCGGTTCTACAACGCAGCTTTCGCAATCATCGTCGTAAATGTATTGATATATCTGATCAATATGGCAATGCCCAGTACCCGGGCGTATCTGGCACTGAACCCGGTGCTCTTCGTAGGCAGAAAGTTTTACTGGCAGATCGTCACCTATATGTTCACCCATGCCGGATTTTCCCACATCCTCTTCAACATGCTGGCCCTTTTCTTTTTCGGCGTACAGGTGGAACGGAAAATGGGGAGTCACGAGTTTCTCCTCTTTTACTTTATCAGCGGTATAGGCGCGGGAGCGTTCTCTCTGCTGGTCTACTGGTTTACCGGTGCTTTCCAGGTGTGGCTGTTAGGCGCGTCCGGTGCTATTTTTGCGGTACTCCTGGCATTTGCGACCTATTTTCCGGACTCCAGGATTTATATTATGGGGATCTTCCCTATGAAGGCGACCCACCTGGTATTGATATACACCGGGATCGAACTTTTTTCCCAGATTTTCAGTGTGAGGAGTGGGGTGGCCCATTTGACTCACCTGGCGGGATTCGGCTTCGCTTTTTTCTATTTTGTTGTACGCCTGGGCATCAATCCTGTGAAAGTTTTCCTCGGCCATGACCGATATTATCGGTAGGAAATGACAGGTCCGGCGCGATTTCTTTCATGGCTCTTACTCTTTTGTTCCGTCCCGGTGTTCGGTCAATTCGGCCGGCCGGTGTGGCTGGAGGGAGAGTTCCGGGCGGAACTCGAACCGGCTGTGCAGGATTCGGAAGACTATCCCCTGACAAAAGAAGAAGCCGCGTCGCGAATCCTGGAAGAGGCGTTGTACGTATTCTCCGGGATGATCTATGGATTCCGGTTCGTGTACGTCCCTCCGGATGAGACACGCCGGGTAAAAGAAGAGTTTCTGCTGGAACCGGTGTATCAGCTGGCCTGGGGTGATCCGGGCCTGCAGGTGCGGCAGAGCCGGAAAGAAGAGGACATTCTGATCGCACGGGTGCGGTACAACCTGGAAGAATACCAGGTTGACCGGATAGAAGGGTGGAAGAGCAACGTGTTTCCCACATCTTCCGGGAGAGGATCTGCGAGTATCCTTATGGGATACAAAGAGAAAGTCACAGCAATTCAGAAGGCTGTCAAGGAGGCGATCCGGGAGTATGCCCGGCAAAAGGTCTACAACAAACCCCGGAGGATTACCGGGGAAGTGCTTCTCATGGAAATTCCGCGGATCATCATCGATGCCGGGTCCTATCATGCCTTCGTGAAGGTGAAGCTGAAGAAAGTGACGTTCCTGCCGTATTCAGGGTATTAAGGAGCGGAAGAAGGGTTCCAGCTGCATCAGCAGCAAGGTGATGCCTGCACCGGCAGCGCCGCCGAAGATAATTCCCACCAGGATTTCCATGAAGGTGTGACCTTCCGTTTCAGGAAGGTCGACCTTTTCTCCTGGAAGGACTGTGGATACGATACGGGAGAGTGCTTTCGAGTGCTTTTCTACGGTCCTCCTGAGTCTGCCTGCATCGTACACAACGATACTGGAAAACACCACACAGATAGCGAAGAGGTCTGAGTCCAATCCGTGACGTATCCCCACAGAAAACGAAAGAGCGGCAACGAAGGCGGAATGGGTACTGGGCATCCCCCCGGCGGAGGTGGCGTAGTCCATTGTCAGTCTGCCCTCCCGGAAGGAATAGATGATCACCTTGACGGTCTGGGCGAGGAATTGAACGAAAAAAGCGGAGAGAAGGACACTCGGTAACGTTTCCAGAAGGGGCCATTTCATGTTGACTAATCCATGGGATTGGTTTCTTCCCGGAGACGGGCAAACCTGGGTTTCAGGACATCGTAGATAATCCGGATCCGTTCATCGTAGTGGACGAAGGCTGATTTCATCGAATTGATGGTCAGTTTTTCCAGGTCTCTCAAGGTAAGACCGAAGTACTGTACAGCCAGGCTCATCTCCTTGGTGAGGGTAGTGTTGCTCATGAGCCGGTTATCGGTACACAGGAGGACCCTGAAGTGGTTCCGGAAGTAGAGCTGAAAGGGATGTTCTTCCAGGGATTTCGCGGCTCCTGTCTGTATGTTCGAGGACAGGCACATCTCCATGGGTATCCGTTTGTCACGGATGAAGTGGGACAGTGAACTCATCTTTTCGATACGTGTACCCTGGACGACCATATCTTCCACCAGCCGTGTAGCATGACCGATCCTGTGGGCGCCGCAGATCTGGAGGGCCTGCCAGATCGACTCTATGCCGAAGGCTTCACCTGCGTGTATGGTGATATTGAAATTACGGTTACGAATATATTGGAATGCGTCTATATGTCGCTTCGGCGGATGTCCGAACTCGTCCCCGGCAATGTCGAAACCCACCACGTTCCGGTCCCGAAACGCTACCGCCAGTTCCGCAATTTCCAGGGAAACACCCGCTTCCTGGTTACGCATGGCACAGAGGATGAGACCGTAATCCATCCCGAAATCTTTTCGCCCCCGTTCCAGCCCCCGTAAGACCGATTCCACCACCTGTTCCAGGTTGAGACCCTTATGAAGATGCAGGATCGGCGCAAAACGGATTTCTAGGTACATTACGTTGTCCCGCCTGCGGTCCTCCATCGCTTCGTAGGCAATGCGTTCCAATCCTTCCTGGGTCTGCATCACCGAAAGCGTAACGGAAAAACCTTCCAGGTAGAGAACAAGATTTTTCCTGTCCGCTCCCCGGTGGAACCAGGCCGCCAGTTGATCCGGCTCACCAGCCGGAAGATCGATGGAGTATTCCTTTGCCAGCTCCAGGATGGTTTCCGGCCGCACCCCTCCATCCAGGTGGTCATGAAGTTCCACCTTGGGGATTTTTTCGATCATTGCTTCTGTTACCATAGTAATCAATCTACTCCACTGGGAGGGAAAAAGCAAAGTGTTTTTTGACTTGCAACTTCCCGCTTCACCACCTATAGTAAACCGGAAAATCGAAATAACACCGGTGTAGTTCAAGGAGTTGTGGTCATGTCAGAAGAGATCCGGATTGGTATAATCGGCGGAAGCGGATTGTATAATATGGAAGAGCTGAAGGATAAAAAGGAGCTGGAGGTGAAAACACCCTTTGGTAATCCTTCAGGCGCAGTTGTCACCGGTACAATCGGAGGGAAAAACGTAGCTTTCCTTCCCCGTCACGGTGTGGGTCATGTGTATACGCCGTCGGAAGTAAACTACCGGGCAAATATCTTCGCTCTTAAAAATCTGGGCGTCAGGTTCATTATCAGTGTCAGCGCATGTGGAAGTCTCAAGGGGGAGTTTGCTCCGGGTCACATCGTTATTCCGGACCAGCTGGTGGATTTTACCAAGGGGAACAGGAAACGGACTTTTTTCGGAGAAGGCCTGGTAGCCCATGTAGGTACCGCGGAACCCTTCTGTCCGGGTCTGGCGGAAATTCTGTACAATGCGGTTTCTTCGACCGGTGCGGCGGTGCACATGGGAGGAGGTTTTGTCACCATCGAAGGCCCCCGGTTTTCCACCCGGGGAGAGAGCAATCTCTTCCGCCGGTGGGGACTGGGAATTATCGGTATGACCACCAGCCCCGAGGCTTTTCTTGCCCGGGAAGCGGAAATCAGCTACGCAGTGATGGCCCATGTCACCGATTACGATGTGTGGCATGATGAACCGGTGAGCACGGAGATGGTAATGAAAACCTTTGCCGCCAATATCGGATACGCCCATGCTTCAGTGGTCAATGCCGTGGAGCTGATAGACGAAGAGGCCGATTTTGAGAGTCATCACGCCCTTGCCCAGGCAATTATGACCTCCCGGGAGCGGATTTCCCCGGATGCGGTGGAGAATCTCCGGCCGGTTGTGGGGAAATATCTGACCTGACACATATGTACCTTTATCCCGCCCAGAGGAGTGGTGCTGCATCCTGTCAGAGAGAGCGGTAAACATCTTGATGACATTAAGAAAGCATCTTGACGCTTCGTTGCTATTTTGTTATTGTTAGTATATGAGGACCACGGTAACATTGGATGATAGCCTATTATTGACCCTGAAAAGGAAGGCGGCGGAAAAGAATATCCCCTTTAAAACCATCGTGAATCAGGCCCTTCAGAGAGGCTTGGAAGCTATGGAGACGCCGGCGGCATCGAAACAAAAATACCAAACACCGGCCCGCTCTTTGAAATTGAAACCCGGCTATGATCTTGATAAATTAGGACAGATTGCTGATGAAATGGAAGACGAAACAAAGTTGAAACAAAAACGGTGATTCTTCCCGATGTGAATATACTTCTTCATGCAGTGAACGCGGATTCCCCAAGAAATGAACACATTCGCTTGTGGTGGGATAATTGCCTCGCCGGACCGACACCTGTTTATTTGCCATGGGTTGTAATTCTGGGTTTTGTCAGGATCAGCACGAATCCGCGATTATTCGATGCTCCTCTTTCAGTGGATGAAGCAGTGGGTTATATCCGGTCCTGGCTCAGGCAACCACCTGTTCGCAGCATTGTTCCCATGGACGGCCATTGGGATTTGGTTGAAAAACTCCTGAGCCATGCCGGTACCGCCGGTAATCTTACTACAGCCGCGCACTTGGCTGCCTTGGCCATCCAGTGGGATTGTACGCTCTATTCGACTGATACAGACTTCGCTCGTTTTCCCGGTGTAAAATGGAAACAACCTTGAATATATTCATCAAGCCATCAACCGAGAAGTTCTGCAAGGAACTCCTTCGGGTCCCCCGGATAATCTTCAACTTTGCGGATCTCCTTAAATGCTTCCGGGAGGTCCCCGCCGAACATCTCCAGGACCTGGTAGAACAGGGAGAGATCCCTGGTGTACGTTCTTAAGGAAAGGATGTAGGCGTTGTTGATCTCTCCCTGGAACACCCGTTTATACCTGGGGGTGGAAAAGTACCCGTCGTAGCGTGAGATGATATGTTCTTTAAAGGAGGAAATAGCCTCTTCTTTTTTTATAAGTTTTTCCTCCCTGGAGACGGCACTGGAATAAATTTCATCCAGCGTCTGGTATAATCCATCGATAAGGCTGAAAAATGTCTGCTGCTCCCGGTGAAACAATTCGATTTCCTTCCTTATACCACCGGAGTCGCCGTACTCTTCATCCAGGAACAGGAGCGCTCCTTCCAGACCCATGAACATGGCCAGTTCCTCGTTGAACTGTATCTCATCTTTGATAAAGAGGGTGGCGTGGGTCTGTTCGTGGATAACCAGGTCAGCCAGGGAGTATTCCGAGTAGTCCTGCATAAAACTGAATACCGGGTCGGAGAAGTACCCTAAGGTACTGAAAGCGTCTACCTGCCGCATCATCACATCGTAGCCTCCCCGTTTGAGCCGTTTTACCAGCCTCAGGGCATCTTCCCGCTGGTAAAATCCCTTGTACGGCACTTCGCCTACGATGGGGTATTCCCAGGTGTATGCTTCGAATGCGTCCTTGTCCGCTGCGGATACCACGTCCACCAGGTATTCTTTTTCTACGGAAACATACCGTGTGTAATTTTTGTCCTCATCCAGTCCGAGGGTGTTTACGGCAAACGATTTGATCTCCCTAACCAGGAGGAGCATCTCTTTTTCCTGTTCCGAAAGGCCGTCCTCTTCCAGCAGTTCATCGATATCTTCCGCCTGGCGCTGGTAATGGAGGAGGTATACACCCTGTTTGAACACGTAGCACCCGGGAAGAAAGATAATGGCTGCACAGAGCAGCACAAACCAAAAGGAGCAAACCCGTTTCACCGTTGTATCTTACGGGTATATGGGAACGTCTGTCTATGAGACTTTACGTTGTTATATCATTCGAGACAGGAACGTTTTCTGTTTCATCGTAATAGCTAAATGAATGGATCCTGTACCGGAACATACAGAGTCATCCTTGCCACTCAAAGTACTTGGACTCCTGCAATGATATCTGCGGTTTAAAAGGATTGTCAAATGTTGTGGATGAAAAATGCATATCCCCCCGGAAACATCCCTACGCCACCTCTTTCCGTAACTCTCCATTCCTACGGCACGTTTTGGAGCAATGTTTAATCCGTGAGTTCTCAAATCAAGGAGTATCTCTTTCCAGCTCAGCTTACTTTCTCGAGATCCATCGTTTACGGCCACTCATTCCTTGTTTCCGTGTTTATCTGCGCCCATAATGACCAGGGTGCAGGTTTTTTCATCATCCAGGCGGACATTGAAATAAATCCCATCTACCCGGAAATAGACATATTCCTTTTCGCTCAGATCCCGGCTTCTCCATTCGTGGTAGTCTTCTTCCCAGCTTTTCTTAAGACGTACTATGTTGGCGGCTGAAAGACCCTTAACACCGTCTTCGGGAATAGCCAGATAATGCCGTTAGAAAGTCATTTGTGGATATCCCTTTCAGATAAAGAACAGGAATCAGATTGTCGATGCTTGGTATTCTTCTCAGATATCGGGGTAGTATTTTACTGCTGAATCGTAAGAGGCCTCAATCCGCTGATAAGATCCCGCTGGGGATGATAGCCGTTTTTCACGACTACTCGCCTTCCATTTTTCAGCTGCACGGTCAGACCCCGACGAGAACTGTAAATGCAGCGACGATTGAGCGGTACAATGTGCAATAAATCTTACATGGTTCTCTGAAGCCGTGTCTACGTGCTAAAATAACCCATGCCGTATGCCTGAACTGCCGGACCTGGAATACATTGTAAGAAAATTGTCTCCGCTCCTGTCCGGCCGGACTATCGAATCCGTTACTATTAAAGAGCCCATCCTCTTCCGGATCATGGTCCCTGGTACTGTCCGGGACCTCCTGTCCGGCCAGGAGTGTGTCTCTGCTAAGCGGCACGGCCCGTTCCTGGTGCTCCCCATGACATCGCTTACGAATCATTCTTCTGTCCTGCCTGTCAGCCGCCGAAGAACCCTTCGCCTATCCCCTGGGACCGGTGATGTCCATAGCATAGCTGAGCATGTTGTCCTCGTCGAAGATAAACCGGCCCGAGGTGTATTTCCCTGCAATAACGTGGGGCAGCCAGAGAATATCGTCTTCCCACATATCGGCATAAGGAATTTCCGGTACAGGACACCAGAAGGGGAGGGCTTCGTCGGTTTCGGTGAGAGTCCCCTCCCATGCGGAAGCGGTAAACACAGCCCCGTGAAGCGAGTATCCGCTTAAGAAGATAAAAGAAACGTCTGCGCTCTGTACCGGATTCAGGGGAGTGATCCCTGTCTCTTCTATTGTTTCCCTGACCGCCGCCTCCAGGGGGGTCTCCCCGGGTTCAATCCGTCCCCCCGGGGCATTAATCTTTCCTGCTCCCAGCCCTTTCTTTTTGTGGATCAGGAGGACCTGGTTGTCGGCGAAGATATAGCAGAGAACCGCCCGTTCCTCAGGCTTCCAGAGATGCCAGTCCACTGTATCCACATGAAGAGGGTGTTTGTTCAAATCCATAGGTTATTCCTGATCAGGTGCTTCGCTTAAGAACTTCTTCTGAAATAGCCTGCAGATCCAGAACGGTATCAACGGCATTTTTCTTAATTGCTTCGTTAGGCATGCCGAATACGATACAGGATTGTTCGCCCTGGGCAATGGTATACGCCCCTGCCTCTTTCATTTCCGCCATTCCTCTCGCTCCATCATCCCCCATACCGGTCATGATTACCCCTACTACGTTTTTCCCGGCGTACCTGGCTGCAGACCGGAACAGGACATCTACCGATGGCCGGTGTCTGCACACCAGGGGGCCGTCTTTTACCTCAACATAGTAACGGGCTCCGCTTCGTTTGAGAAGAGTGTGACGGTTACCCGGGGCGATAAGCGCCCGGCCCCTTAAGACGGTGTCATTGTTTTCCGCCTCTTTTACCGTTATCCTGCAGATACTATCCAGCCGTTTTGCGAAAGCTGCGGTGAAGTGTTCCGGCATGTGCTGTACGATGACGATTCCTGAAGCATCCAGGGGCATCTTTTCCAGGAAAATCCGGAGAGCTTCGGTTCCTCCGGTAGAGGCGCCGACAACCACGACTTTTTCTGTTGTCTCAATAACGATGTTACTTCTGCCTTTGCTTAAGACAGCATCGGCGGTTAGTTTTTTGGGGATATCGTGCATCGTCGATGCCGGACGTGGTCTCGTTAAGTTACGGGGTCTCGAAAGACTGGCTGCTTTTACGGCATCGGTTATGCGTACCTTGGATTCTTCCAGGAACTGCTTTGTACCCAGTTTCGGTTTCTGGATGATTTCGATCGCGCCGTACTCCATCGCTCTCAGTGCGTTTTCCGAACCATTTTCGGTTTTACTCGAACAGATGATCACCGGCATAGGATTCTCTTTCATGATTTTCTGTAGAAAAGTAATCCCATCCATTCTTGGCATTTCGATGTCCAGGACCATCACGTCAGGCTTCAATCTTTCCAGTTTTTTTTCAGCTATGATGGGATCCGGGGCAGTACCGATTACCTCGATCTTCGGATCACTGGAAAGAATTTCACTCAGTGTCTGCCTGACGACAGCGCTGTCATCAACGAGAAGTACACCTAACGGTTTCATATCAGCCGGCTCCTCCCCACTGCATCATAACAGACCGAGATTCCGGATTTCGCTTAACAGCGTTTCTTTTTTTACAGGTTTCGGAAGGTAGGACTCGCATTCGGATTTGAAAGCATCCATAATATTTTTAGGATCGTCCAAAGCGGTAATCATGATGATCTTTGCCTCTTTCGATCCGTAAAATCCACGTTCGTGCTCGAGTTTCCGGACATCTTTAAGGACCTGCTGTCCATCCATCTTGGGCATCATGATATCCAGGAGAATGAGAGAATATGGATTCCCCTCATCCATGGCGATTCGAAATGCCAGTACGGCTTCTTCGCCGTTGATTGCAATATCACATTGGGCGTACTCCACAAGGTACTTCTGCAAGACTGTCCTGCTGATAAAATCATCTTCTACGACCAGGGCACGAAATGGTGCCATCTCTTCACCTCCTCTAGGCTGCCTGAACCCGGTCCGCGATCTTGCTGAGATCGAGAATAAAAGCTATTGATCCGTCACCGAGGATCGTCGACCCGGATATTTCTTCGATATTCTTAAACGCGTGACTCAAGGGTTTGATGACGGTCTGGTACTGTCCGATAATCGTGTCCACTACGATACCTATTGTTGAATTATCGATATTCGCAACGATCAGATGATTGTCCCGTTTTTCATCGTAGGGAACGCCGAAAAGATTTCTCAAGTCTATGTAGGGAACAAGTTCACCACGGACGTTGGCAAAGCAGCCGCTGCTTGCCTTATCGATGATGTTTTCGGACAGGTCGAAGCATTCCTTGATGAGGGACATGTTGATCACATAAAATTCGTTCCCTGCCTGAACAAGCAGACTGTCGATGATAGAAAGGGTTAGAGGTATTTTAAGATTGATAGTAGTCCCCTGCCCCGGCGTGGTGCTTATATCGATTGACCCCCGGAGTCTTTCGATATTTTTCCGGACCACGTCCATGCCCACACCCCTGCCTGAAACATTGGTGGCTTTTTCCACGGTGGAAAAACCAGGAGCGAAGATGAGACTATAGATGTCCTTTTCCGATACCTCCGCATCAGCAGAGATAAGACCTCGCTCGATTCCTTTTTCCCGGATTTTATCTGCATCCAGACCGCGGCCGTCGTCCTGAATTTTAATCAGCACGTTTGCTCCGGTATGTTCAGCACTGAGTACAATCGTTCCCTGGACCGGTTTTCCGGTTTTTCCCCGTTCTTCCTTTGTTTCTATACCGTGATCCAGAGAATTCCGGATTAGATGGACTAGGGGATCTTTCAGCTGCTCGATGATGGTTTTGTCCAGTTCTGTTTCCGCTCCCAGGGTTTTCAGTTCGATTTCCTTCCCCAGATCGTTGGCGAGGTCCCGTACAAGGCGGTTGAAGCTCCGGAATGTTTCCGCCAGGGGAACCATTCGTATGCTCATGGTATTATCACGTAAGTCATCGGTAAGATGCTCGAGACTTTCCGAGATTGCTTCAAGGTCGGTGGATTCCGATTCCTCGGAGAACCGGGAGAGACGGGCCTGGAGGGTGACCAGCTCGCCCACGAGATCGATGAGCGAATCCAGTTTCTCATTCTTAACGCGAATCGTCGAGCTTAAACTTACTTCCCGCCGCTGTTTCCTGATATTCCGGACGTACTGCTGTTCTTCCAGGGCGGCCTGTAGATTGTCTTCGGAAACCGCTCCTTCCTCGAGAGCAAGATTTCCGAAGAGCTCTTTTCTCTTGAGTATCCTGCTGAGTGATTCTTCGTCCAGGGCACCCTGTTCCACCAGGATTTCACCAATTTTCTTGTATTCTTCCTCCGAATCGAGTTGATCACTTTCATCTATTACATCGATGGTAAGACTCGAATAGTCCTCTACAAAAATGAAAACATCCTTTATCGCATTTATTGATGCGTCGGTGGTCAGAATGATCGTCCAGCTTAAGTAGCACTGCTCCGGATGGAAATCTGATAAGGGAGGTACGTTCTTGATGTGCCCGATCGCCATGGAACGGCCCAGGGAAGCAAGCTCGTCCAGGAGCAGGGATACCCGTGCTCCTCGAAGGAAAATGTCGGTATCCGGTTTAAAGGTGATCCTGTAGGTCCTTGTTGCTGCAGGTTCCACTGTTTCCCTGGGCTTCGGGTCCTGGACGGTTGTGTCAGGTTCAACGCCTTTCACCTTTGTAATGAGAGAGGTGAATCCTTTGAGGAGCACAGGTCCTCCTTCGGTATCCCAGGGTTCTTCCGGGTCTTTATCCAGAAGGGCACGGATGTGATCTTTTGCCGAAAGGGTGAGGTCTATGATGGTTTTATCGATGCTCAATTTACCGTCCCGGACCAGATCGAAAACAGTCTCGACTTCGTGTGTAAATGAAGCTATCTCCTCAAACCCGAACATACTGCCGGAGCCTTTTACCGTGTGAAGGGCCCTGAATACGTTGTTTACAAGTTCGATATTTTCGGGATCATCTTCCAGGTCGAGAAGCATGTTTTCCATGTTGTCCAGGAGTTCCATTGCTTCTTCTTTGTAATACTCTTTAGGATCCGTTTTTCCCATGTGTAATCCTTCCTTCAGTTCAAATGAAAGAGCCTGCGAATCTCGGAGCAGTGAGAAAGGCCCAATTGTTCAACCGTACTGATAATCCGTCCGGGGATTACTCCGGGTTCAACAGCCAGCATGATGTTCTGTTTGGAGCATTCCAGGTCCAGACTGACGAGTAACTGCAGAAAAGAGACATCTACCTTTTGAACACCTTTCAGATCCAGAAGGATCGATTTCGCAGATTTCAATGAATCTTTTATGGAGGTTGAGATCTTTTCCGCGTGCTCTATCGTTACATTACCGTCAATCTTGATCTTTGTGTCACCGTTCTGTTTTGACACCTCAATTGACCCCATATCTGCCCCCCTTCTTCAGCCGCCGACTTTCTTTGTCACTTCTATGAGTTTTTCCGGAGTAAACGGTTTGACTATCCAGGCTGTTGCTCCGGCTTGTTTCCCTTCATCCTTTTTCCCTGCTTCAGATTCAGTGGTAAGGACGATAATGGGAGTAAATTTATAGTCACCCAACCCCCGTACCTGCTTGATAAACTCGATACCATCCATTTCCGGCATGTTAATGTCTGTGATAATCAGCCCCGGCTGGACTTGTCCGAGTTTCTCCAGTCCGTCTTTTCCATTTTCAGCCTCGGTTACATCATAACCGTTCTCGGTAAGGGTAAAGTTGACCATCTGCCGCATAGATCGAGAATCATCAACTATTAATACCTGTGTACCCATAGCATTCTCCTGTCATACTGTTTTTTCATCATTGTTCAATGTTTTCTCTAACACTTCTTTTTCAGAAGCCATAGTATACTGGCTCTCGAGCCAGAACCGATGATCTTTCTCCACGAACTTTTCCGCTGTTCTGCTTTCTTCCATCTCCTGGATCAAAGAATCGATCTCCTGAGAAAAGTCGTTAAGCGGTTCGATTACATGCTCGATCCTCTGCCTGGTTATGTCCTGGAACTGTATTGATACCACTATTCTGCTGATTTCTCCGGCAAGAGCTTCGGCATGAGTATTCAATTTAGCCAGTTTGTCCTTTGTGTCTGCTATAGTCGCATCTATCGTATCCAGGGCGGATTCCAGGGTTTTTTCAGCGGTTTTAACGATCTCATCACACTTTCTCACCCCTTCCTCGGTTTCCTGACTCAAGGCCAGGGTATCGCTTCCTACACGATTGATAATTCCCCGGATTTCCTTGTTAGCCTGTTCAGAATCCTCAGATAATTTTCTGAATTCTGTAGCTACTACGGCGAACCCTTTTCCCTGTTCCCCTGCCCGGGCTGCTTCGATCGCAGCGTTGATTGCCAGCACCTTGGAGTTTTCGGCAATATTGTCGGTTTTGGTGACAATATCGGAAATCAAGCCTGTCTGCCGGATGAGTTCGTCTGTTGCCCGCTGATTCCGTTTAACGAGCTCAATAATTTTTCGAAAGTTGACGAGGATGTCTGATGTTACACCCCGCATCATAAGCAGGACATTTTCGTTTTGATCCTGCCCATCCTGGGAGATGGTTCCGAATATCGTGGAAACCTGATGTACCTGGTTTTTTGCCTGGCTGTTGATGCTCATAAAACTGCCGGTAAGGTCCGTTGCCGCCGTATCGGTCTGTTCGATTACAGCGTGAAGCTGGTTTGCCAGGACAGGAAAGAGCTTGATTTTCTCCCGTAAGGACCTGGAGATGGAATCGAATACGTGGTCGCAGGGCTGTTCCTCTTCCACCGGTTCGATAGCTGCCTGTTCAGTAATCTCCTCTGCGCTGTGCTCCTCTTCCCGCTCCGGCTGTTCCTGGTCTGATTGCGGGCCCTTCCCTTCTGTGGCTGCCCGTTTTTCTCTCCGTGAAAACAGGAGGAGGTGGAAAAGTGCTGAGATAATACACAAGCCCACCACGGACCCGGTCCAGAGGTATCCCGATAACCTTTTTCCGGAAAGAACAACTCCTCCGATTGTGAACGTCTGTATCAACAGAACCAATAAAACTGATTTCACTTTTTCGAATCTCTCCGGCAGTTTAAGCATCCTTTTCGTCGTTGCCTTTCAATATCTTCTGACCCTCCTGCAGCACGGAGAGATCTTCACTGGTGAATACTTTGTCAATGTTGAGTACGATGAGAAACTTATCATCGTATTTTCCCATACCGTTAAGAAAATCCGTGTTCAGACGGGTGCCGATTTTCGGGGCCGGTTCGATATCTTCCGGCGTCAGCTCGATTACTTCCTGTACACTATCTGCAACAGCACCTATAACGATCGTTTCGTCTTCAAGTTCGATCTCCAGTACGATAATACAGGTATCAACCGTATCTTCCAGTTCGACTAGGTCGAATTTCAGCCGGAGATCGATCACCGGAACCACGCTGCCCCGCAGGTTGATTACCCCTTTCATAAATTCCGGGGTTTTCGGTACCCGGGTTATGGAGACAAGTTCCAGTACCTCTTTCACTTTTGAGACATCGATTGCGTATCTTTCCTCTCCTAAGGTAAAGGTTAAATACTGGTTCGTAGCAACCACTATCGATTCAGACATGCTCTCCCTCCTGAATAACGAGATATCGGGATCCGATACCTCTTGACTTCACTAATAAAGTATAGAAGGTGAGATTCGTTTTTCAATAGTTTTTATATATTATCTTTTTTAGACATTATTTTGTTTTAGAAGTGTCCTCGGAACCTGGGGGATGTGTATTGTAAAGGTGTCGGTGCGGCAGTATACGGGCTTTACCATGTTGACACTAGTTCTTATGTCAAACTTCAAACCTTGTGCAAGGCCTCCTTTTTCTGAATAATGGCCGGTATGGAGAATATGCAGAACGACTCCAAGACATTTCACTTTTTAAAAAGCTTAGGGTTTCCGGATATCTTTGTTCATCACCCGTTCAACCATTTCGATTTCCGGAGGGCCTCCCGCCGCATTCTGGTCATTGGACCCATGGGTTCGGGAAAAACCGAGTATTCCTCCCGGGTGTGGAGAGATGCACGGGTGGCGGGTAAAAAGTCAAGTGTTGTTGCAGAAGCAACGACTACCGGGACAGCAGACCGGCGCCGGGTTTTTTTTATCCGCTCCCGCCTGGATGTGACCCGTTTCCCGGACTACCCGGAAGATGCTCTTGCCTACCGGGGCGGGTATGAACGGTGTGGTGCATATATCGCCCATGTGAAGGATTCCTTTGAACTGGAAGAGATCATCGAAAAGAATCCTGAAGTCGGGACGTGGATCATTGATGAAGCCTCGTTCTACGACGAGCGGTTGGTATATGTCATTCTATCCGAGTCTACGAAGCGGGGACTTTTATTTATCTTTCCCACACTGATTCTCAATTTTCGGAAGGACATATTCAATTCTACCGCCAGGTTGCTGCTGGAGCACGCTACCGACCTGTTCCCCCTCACCGCGTATTGTGAACATAAAGACTGCCTTACCGATTCTTTTTATACCTACCGGTATTACCAGGTGGAAGGAGAAGAGTGCCCGGCTCTCTATTTTGATCCCCTTATCGTAATCGGCGGGGACCGGGAAGTGGAAGATCCGGTTGTGCCGAATTACTGCACCCGGTGCGATCAGCACCATTACCTTCCGGGGAAGGAATATACCTACCTTATTCTTAAACCCTTTGGGGAAGAAGCCTCCCGGGGCAATCTGGAGCCCCTCTCAAGGGAACTTAAAGCGCTGCGCCATAACCTCCCCACTTCAGAACTGTACCGTCATTTTTCCCGGACCTACAAAGACAGGGCAAACGGCAAAGTTAACATGAATGCTCTCAAAGTCGGGTGTGTTGCGGAGAAGGCTCTCATGTTCCTGTTTGCAGAACAGAACCTGGTTTCCCAGCAGCAGATGATCTACCTGGTGGACACTCTCAAACTGGATGTAAAGTACCTTGCTAAAAGTCTGACCGATAACGGCAGGCCGGTAGAATTCACCATGGAACTGTTTTAACGTTCTTCGCCTTTACACCCCGAATGATGGATACCTCCGGGACGTATTGATTGTCTATGTAATGGTTGATTCCGGAATGCGAAGGGTAAATACGGGATGTGGTTTTTTTTTAATTTCTATCGTTCCCTCCATTTGTTCGACCAGCATATTGATAATCTGTAATCCCAGCGTTTTTGTATTAGCCTGGTCCACTGACTCAGGAAAGGGACAGCCCGAATTGGCAATGGTAAAAATGTAAGTTTCTCTCTGTTTGTCCCGGTGCATATCAACGGTAAACTCAGCCTCCCTGTCCGAGGGAAAACCGTGTTTTATCGCATTCGTGGCGATTTCATTGATAATCAGGCCGAGGGAAACCGCGGTTTTTGTATCGAGGGACAAGGTTCGGATAGTATTTGTCAGTTTTACATAGTGACCGGAAAATGAAGAGAAGATGTTCTTAAGCAGTTCCTGAATATAGAGTCTGAAATCGATCCGTGAGATTTCATTACCCATGTACAGTTTCTCATGGACTATCTGTATGGTGTTTATCCGGTGTTCCAGGTCGGACAGGTCCACACTGTTTCCCAGGGATGATCCTTTGAGACGAATAAAGGCATTGATCATAGCAAGATTATTTTTTACCCGATGGTTGGTTTCCCTCAGGAGAAACTCTCTTTCCCGAAGAGCACCCTCTAGTTCCTCATTCGATTTACGTAAAGCGTCTTCGCTTTTCTTTCGTTCCGTAATATCCCGGAAAATTCCTTGAATGACCGACCGGTTCTCTATTGTTATAATACTCGAACATATCTCAACGGGCGTATGGTGCCCGTCTTTGTGCATTACTTCAAACTCTTTGTGTATCATCCTTTTTTTTGGTGTACAGGAGGTTTTAAATAATGCGCGGGCATACTCTTCCTGCTCTTTCGGATGCATTTCCGATTGATGCCTGCCGATGATATCCTGCCGCGGTCTGCCCATGAGTTCTTCAGCTTTTTTATTTGCGTCGATGATGATGCCCGTTTCGGCATCGGCAATAAAAATTGCGTCATTGGCGGCATTGAAGAGGGTGTAATACTTTTTCTCACTCTCATACAATGCCTGTAATGCCTGCCTGCGCTGCCTGATATCCCTGTACACCCGGGTTACGAAAACCTGGTCATTTGCCTCCCAGGCCGCGACCGATCGTTCAACGGTGATGTCGCTTCCATCCTTCCTGCGTCCGCACAACTCGGATATATCCGCGCTCACTGCGTCCCGTCCGAATTCCCTTCTTCTAAGCAGATTCGTTCTGTAGTGTTCATGGAACCTTTCGGGCACTATCGTTTCCACCCTTTCCCCCACAATTTCATCCGAAGAATATCCGAATATCCGTTCCGCTTCGTCGTTCCAGAAAATAATGATATCATCAAACGTGGATACCACTATGGCGTCCCGGGCCATCTGGACGACAGAACGGAATTTTTCTTCACTTTCCTGCAATTCTTTTTCCGCTTTCAGGCGCTTGGTTATATCTTCTGCGATTCCCAGCAGGTATCCCGGTTCGCCGTTATCTCCCGGGATGGGTACTTTTTTTGTATAGATTTTTCTTTTACCATAGGCTGTTTTGATTTCCTCTTCAGGAACAACGAGAAGCCTGCCGCCATCGAGAGCTTCCCTGTCTTTCTGTGTGAAAAAATCCGCCTCCTCCTGCGGGAAAAACGAATAATCATTTTTGCCGATCATTTCGTTCCTGGGAATCCCCAGAAAACTTTCCACTGCTTTATTGAGCAGCGTAAACGTAAGGTTCTTACTTTCTTTTACAAACACCATGGTAGGAATATTCTCGACGATACTGTCCAGCAGCTTTCTGTTCTTTCTTAATTCACGTTCAGCCTTTTTCAACTCGGTAACATTATCAAAGATAACGCCCAGCTGGTCCCCGGGCATTTTGAATGCCCTGATTCTGAATGCACCGGCAAGACGGGCATCCTCGTAATACAGGTCTTCTGTTTTGAAGGTTTTTCCTGTCAGGAAGGCCCCGAGGAACGCATCCCTTAAACCCGTCGCGTTTGCGTTCAGCCAGAGATCATTGAGCTCTTTACCAATACTCGATTGTACGGTGAGGCCGGTTATCCTTTCAGATTCGGGATTTCCGGCCAGGAGGTACAGCTTGTCCGGTTCCCTGAACTGGTAGATGAAAAGGCCGGAAGGTATGGCGTGTACGATGTTGTCGGACATCTGCAACGATTCCTTAAGTGCCGTCTCGGCCTGCCTCCGCTCCTGGTACTCGGCTTCCATTTTCCGGTTGGCTTCGAAGAGCTCAAAAGCCATGCTGATGGATTCCATCAAAACGAATTCACCAGAGTTTTTTAGAACATACCCGTACCTGGTAATGCCTTTTACTTTATCCACTGTCTCTTTTTCCGAGTGACTGGTAAGAAATATAATAGGAAGGTTGTGTTCCTGGAGGATTCTCTGGGCTGTTTTCGTCCCGTCTATCCGGCCTCTACCCAGATCGATATCCATAAGGATGAGATCGATGACCTTTTCCTGTACGGTTCGGATTGCTTTTTCCCCGGAGGAAGCGGTGACTACCGTGTATCCGTACTGCCGAAGGATCATTGCCTCATCCATGGCGATGAGGGCTTCATCTTCGACGAGGAGAATGGTTTTACCGTTTATATCAAAGTGTTTCTGTTCATTCCCGGACATAGCGGCATCCCATAAGGACAATTGTAGGCATTACGGGAAAAAGATGCAAAACTATTTCATACCTTTTTTGTAACTATTTATTTGTGCAGAGCCTTGTTTCCTTTCTTGATTTTTTATGAAGTCCCCTTTATACCTTTTGTAGTGCTTAACGCAGAACAGATCATCAATCTCCTGCATCTCTCTCCTCTCCCCGGGGAAGGCGGGTACTATGTCCAGACCTACCCGGCAACAGGTTATACACGGCAGGATGCACCTTCTTACGCTCGTACCACAGGGAGACCTGTTTCCACGGCAATCTACTACCTGCTGACCGGCGAGGAAGACTGCTTTTCCTGCATCCATACCCTGCCTGCAGACGAAATCTGGCACTTCTACCTGGGAGACCCTGTTGAATTGCTGCAGCTGCGCCCGGATGGAACAGGTGCCCTGGTGGTCCTCGGACAGGATATTGAAAACGGACAGAAGCTCCAGTATGTGGTTCCATCAGGAAGCTGGCAGGGAGCCCGTCTGGTTCCCGGCGGCTCCAGGGCACTTATGGGTACCACCATGGCGCCGGGATTCGAGTTTCAGGATTATACGGCAGGCGACAGGACCGAATTGATCCGGAGCTACCCGGATTTCAAGGATATCATCATTGCATTAACCAGGGAGGATTGATGTGGTCACGCCCGGAATATCCGGTTTCCCCGGCATAGCCGGGAAAACCGTTCTCGTTACCGGAGGGTCCCGGGGAATCGGCAGGGGTATTGCTCTCCGTTTTGCCGAAGCCGGGGCTGCTGTAGCCCTTACCTTTACCAGCAGTCATGGGGAAGCAGACCGGGTTGCAGAAGAGGCCGGGAGGCAGGGAAGAACAGCCCGGGTATACCGATGGGACGCAGCTTCTCCTTCCGGGGCCAGGGACCTCGTGGCGGAAGTTGCCGATCATTTCGATGGTATCGATATCCTGGTCAACAATGCCGGGATCTATCCGGCCTCGCCTCTTGCTGAAATACCCCTGGAAGAGTGGGACCGGGTACTTGATGTGAATGTCCGGGGAATGCATCTTCTTACTCAGGCTGTAACCGGCTGGATGGCCCGGGGGCAGACCGGCGGTGCCGTGGTCAACATAGCCTCGATAGAAGGGCTCGATCCTGCGCCCAACCATGCCCACTACGCCGCTTCCAAGGGAGGCGTTATCATGTACACCCGGGCGTGTGCGCTGGAGCTGTCAAAACATGGTATTCGTGTAAATGCCGTCTCGCCGGGTCTCATCTGGCAGGAGGGGATCGAGGAATCCTGGCCGGACGGAGTGAACCGGTATAAGAAAGCGGTTCCGCTGAAGCGGCTGGGTATGCCCGAGGATGTGGCGGATGCGTGTCTGTTTCTCGCTTCCGATCTGGCCCGGTGGATCACCGGTGTCAATCTGGTGGTAGACGGCGGGCTGAGCGCCACCCCAAGGTACTGAGGATCGGGCTGAAATATCCGCCTGTAGGATACACGGTACCTGCTTGCGGGTAGGGTTTCCATGAAGGAATGACATACATCAGGCCTATTTCAAGGTGCAATGTGAATGCTTTACATCTGGTTCTAATCAATTTATCATGATTCAGAAATGAACTTACAGAAAAAGATATTCTTTTCTTTCCTCCTATTAATAGCCCTGCCGACGTTAATAATTCTGTTTGTCATTCTGAAAATAAGCACATCGGTGATAGAGGAGAGGACACTTTCCTATTCTCTCCAAGTGGTGGACAGCATTGTAAAACGGATAGATACGCGGTTATCCAACTATCGCAAGCTCACGATGCAGGTATACTACAACAACAACATCATGAACATCATCGAGGAATACTCCTTTCAGCGCGGGCAGGTGACGGTTTCGGACCCGTCTCTGGATGAAATCCTGGAGAGTTTCGTCAACTCCGACAGGTATATTATGTCCGCTTCGTTCCAGGCGGATGCATTTCTCATTCTTCGCGGAGCGAATTACATAGATATAAACGATCTGTTTGAGAGTCAAACCGCGGCTCTCGAAAAGATCCCGGGTAGGCTGATATGGCTTCCCACACGAAAATTAACCACTGTGTTTGGTCTTGAATCCTACTATTTTGGTGCCATGCGCCTTATCCGGAGGGAAAACAAAATACTGGGTAAATTCTTACTTCTGTTTCGTGAGGATTTTTTCTACGATATTTATGAAAGTGTCCGGGAGACGGAACGGGAGAGGTTCTTTATTATATCTGGGGATGGGATAATAATATCCTGTCTGGATGAATCACTTCTCGGTACCCGTTTATCCGCACCTTACGTCGACCGGGTTCTCATGAATACATACGGATATTTCCTTACGGAAGCGGATGGAACGAGTTATTATATTATCTTTTCAACATCTGAAGTCACCAATTGGCGTCTTCTGCGGATCATCCCCCAATCTGAGGTTCTAAAGGAAATTACGACTCTCAGGAACAGTTTTTTTCTGATCATTCTTCTTTATTCGGTTTTTCTCGTTTTTCTTTCATTTATTTTTTCCCGGGGTTTGACAAAGCCTATCGACGAAGTGATACGGAACATCGTATCAATTGGCGAGGGAAAACTCGACACACGTATAGATTGGAAGAAAAATGATGAAATAGGAAGGCTCGCATCAAGTGTAACAGCTATGGCTATGAAAATTAAGACTCTGCTTGAGAGGGTTACCCGGGAGGAAGCGAATAAAAACAAAGCTGAACTGAAAGCCCTCCAGATGCAGCTGAGTCCCCACTTCATCTACAACACCCTGGATACGGTTAAGTGGATGGCTGTGATAAACGGGCAGCATAACATTAAGGAGATGATATCTTCACTCATTCACCTTATGCGTGCAACCGCTGATTTAGGCTCGGTACTTATTACAATTGAAAAAGAGTTATCCCTCGTCCGAAGTTACGTGTATATCCAGAAGATGAGGTATACAGGTTTTTCTTTTGTGGTAAAAATACCGCAAAAGCTTATGCAGCTGAAGATGAATAAGTTTATCATGCAGAATATAATCGAGAATAGTATTGTCCATGGACTGAAGAGCATGGAAAGTGGTGGAATCATCACTATTGAAGGGGAAATAAAGGAGAAGAGTCTCTTTATTCATATCACTGATAACGGATGTGGATTCAATACAGCGAATCTCGATTATCACCATGATTTTTCAGAGGAAGATGTACATACCCATACGGGATTGAAAAGTGTGCATTCCCGGATCGTATTGCATCACGGAACGGGGTACGGCGTTACAGTATGGAGCAAACCGGGAAAGGGAACGAAGATCAGGTTGAAACTGCCTGTATTAGGCGGTGAATAGTATGGCCGAAGTTATTATTGTTGATGATGAAAAACTAGTCCTGTACGGCATTAAATCACTGCTTACCGGGGGACGATCGGTTTTCGAAGTACATGGCCTGTACCAGAACGGTGAAGATGCTTTGAACTATTTACGTGAACACACCCCGGATTTTCTTTTAACAGACATCAAGATGCCCGGCATGGATGGACTCTACCTCATCGAAGAGGTTCGAAAATTCAACAAACGGATTACCATTATCGTTCTGAGCTGTTTCGATGACTTTCATCTCGTTCGAAAAGCATTCGTTCTCGGTGCGGATGAATACCTGTTGAAACATGATATCAACCGGGATTTATTGCTTTCGACATTGGGTAAATTCGTTCCCTCTTCACGATGGAAAAGTAAGAACAGTTCTACGGTACATGGAAGGGAGATAACTCCTCTTCTGTTATACCGGAAAGAGGTTCCACAAGCCGCGAGGGAGAGAATCACTTCTTATATTCACCGGAACTGTTTAAGGATTCTATGGGGTCCTCTTCATGTCTGTGTACTGGGATTCAAGAAGGAGTACGATTCCTCTTTTCGGGAAATCCCATGGTCTCCTGACAGATCCATACTTGTTGAGATGATTCAGGGAGTTCTCGATGACGACCAATTCGGTGAGTGTTTTATCGGCAGAAATAACGAAGTGGTGTGTATTTTCCCCGCTGTTCCTGGTTCCGCAACCCCGAAATCCGGGCAGGAAAGGATCCATGGTATTCTGGAAAGGATAATCAGCGGGCTCTCCAAGTATCTTAACCGAAAAATATGTATCGGAGTTGCAGAGACTGTTGATTCAATTCTTGAAATTTCTCAAGGCCTAAGCGATGCCGGGAAATTGGTACAGCAGATGTTCTTCTTCCAGGAAAGCAGGATTATCTATCCTGCTTCGCTGGAAAGTCCGGAGAGAGAATCTTCGTGCGGAAATACACCGGAGCTGCAATTCCTTCTCTCCCAGGCCCATCCTATTAAGGAGTGGATTATCCGGACGGAACGATATTTCCGGGATGCTGCAAGGGGGGTGAACATGTGTTCATCCGAAGTAAAGCTGGGTGTAACTTTCGCGCTTCAGCAGCTGAATCTGCTGTTGAAGGATCTGACAGGAGAGGATTTGATTCGGATGTCCCGGAACACCGGTACGATGTACGAAAAAATTCATGCTTTTGATGATGCCGGGGTTCTGAAAAACTGGCTTATCTTGTTTCTACAGGAAGTCTGGTCTAATGTGGAAAAAGCATACCGCGCATCTTCAATCGTTGGTTCAATCGAAAAGTATCTTTCCGAGAATTTCAGAGAAGACATTACTCTTCAGACTATTGCTGGACGATTTAACATAAGCGTGAATTATCTGTCACAGCTTTTTAAAAGAGAATCCGGATTAAGTCTTATCGACTATCTCAATCACCTTCGAATCGACCGTGCCTGTGGTCTCCTCAATACAACCACATTGTCAGGGAAGGAGATAGCTTTTAAAGTTGGATATAATAATCCTAATTATTTTATACGTGTATTCAAGCAAATTACAGGCAGAACGGTGAGGGAGTATCGTAGCGAAACAAAGAATTGTGAAGACAAATCGTAAAATAGTGCAGTGCTGGAGACAGCCACGGTATCTCAATTATAATGACAGAGTTTTGTGCATAAAGTGGGGAAGATTATTCATGTACTCCCGGTAAACAGGATGCTACCATCATGCAAAACAAGTTCTAGGGAGGAATGTATGAAAAAAACTATAAGCGTGATGATGGCTCTTATGCTTCTTGCTACGATTTCCGGCTTGTGGGCTAAGGGGGCGGAGGAAACGGTTACAAGCAAAAAACAGGTGACTCTCACCGTGTGGGAGCATACTCCACAGTTCGAGGCGTCCTTGAAAGCGACTCTGGAAAACTTCATGAAGAAGAATCCGGATATCAATGTGGAGTATGAAATAAAAACACCTGATAAATACTACGCGCTTCTTTCAACTACCATCCAGGCCGGAGAAGCCCCCGATCTTTTCTGGACAAACGGTACCGCGACAACGGATCTTGCAAATCTTGTTCAACAGGGAGCAGTGATGGATCTTACCGGAAAGATAGATGTGTCCGGTTATTCACCTATGGCCCTGAAGATGACCACTATCGGTGACAAAATCTATTTAACACCGGGAGCGACGATAGGTACCAGGGCGGTTTATTATAACAAGGACATTTTCTCCGAATACGGGCTCTCCGTACCGAAAACATTTGATGAGTTCGAATCGATACTTGAAACCCTATATAATAACGGGGTGCTGCCAATTTCCTTCGGAGGGATGTTTTCCTGGAGCATACTTTTTCATTTCGAACCGATTCTTGCCGCCATGGCGCCGGACTGGCTCGAAGAGGCTACCGCAGGAAAAGCCAGGGTTGATGATCCACGGGTAATAGCAGCCTTTAACAAGATGCTTGAATGGGGAGAAAAGGGGTATTACGGTACCGGTTACCTCGGCGTAGATGAAGGAGGGCAACTCCTCGCCTTCAGTAAGGGTGAAGCTGCGATGACAATTACCGGTTCCTGGAACGCGAATACCTTGAGGAAAAATAATCCCGATCTCAATATAGGTGCGTTTCAGATCCCCACGAGGGATGGACGACGCCCTATGGTTGTAACTTATGCAACAGGCTTCTGTGTGTATTCCCGGACGGAACATCCGGAGGAGGCCTTGCGGCTCGCCAGGTATCTTACCACCATAGAATCGCAACAGATTTGGGTTGACAATCTCAAGGACGTGCCCGGGCTGGACGGGGTGACGACAGACGATCCGCTGATCGAAGAGATCGTGGATTCCGATATCCAGGTGAACAGTTTCTACACGATTCTCGGAGAGTTTGCGAAACCCGGCGCAACTCCTACACAGATTTGGGAGCAGGATAACGTGAAGCTGCTTTCAGGCATGTACTCAACCGAGGAGTTTGTCAAGATGCTGGACGAACAGCTTCGATAATGTGACATTAGTTACGTAACAAACTATACAATAAAAAACCAGATGCCGGCGCGGATAATAAGCGTCGGTATCTGTTTACAATGGTACGTCATTCATCAAGGTGAGGATCTGCACGAATGAAAGTGTTTAAAAAGAGGCCTTATCTGGGATTCATTCTTCCCGGGTTCGCCCTCTATACTCTGTTCGTTATTGTACCGCTGTTTACAGCTTTGACGTACAGTTTTTACGATTGGAGCGGTATCGGCCCGAAAACATTCATCGGATTACAGAACTACCGCAATCTCTTTTTCGATCCCAGGCTGTCGGGCATATTCTGGAACGCCCTGGGCAACAATGTTACATTTGTCGTCATTGTTATTTGCATTATTATGCCTGTTCAACTGTTCCTGGCGTATCTGCTGGATTTGAAAATTGCAGGGTACCGGTTTTTCCAGACAATTATTTTTATTCCTTATGTGTTAAGCACAACTATCGTGGGGTTTTTTACAATGCTCGTATTCGATCCGAATATCGGGATAATCAACACTGTTTTAAAACGAATGGGTCTCGGGCGTATGGCCGGTGCATGGTTTGGTGATCCCGGGAGAGCTTTTACCCTTCTTATGATAGTTGTGACCTGGCAGGCGGTTGCTGCCGGCATGTTCATTTTTCTGGCAAACTTAAAGGGAATCCCCAAAGAGCTGTTGGAGGCGAGCATAATCGATGGTGCTTCGAGATGGCAGAGGTTTGTGCGTATCATCATCCCTTCCGTTGAACCGGCAATCACCAACAACATCATTCTCGGGACCATCTGGGGACTTACCCAGTTCGACATCCCCTTCATTGTTGGCGGTTCCCAGGGGGGGGTCAACAATTCCATCGATTTCATGAATCTCTTCTTTTACAGATACGCTTTCGGGGGATCTTATTACGGTGAAACATCGATGGGATTCGGTGCCACCATAAGCGTAGTCCTCTTTTGCGTAATCCTCTGCATCGCCGTTGCCCAGATTCGGATTTTACGCAGGTTTGCGGCAGGATAGGGGGGGGGATGAAACGCTCCTATTTCGAGAAACTGCGAGGGTCTTACAGCCCGGCAGCGATCGTATGTTCCGTTATTCTCCTATTCTACTGCCTTATCACCTTGCTCCTTATACCCAATCTCGTTTTAAGCTCCTTTAAAACCAAGAGCGATCTTATTCACAACACGGTGGGTTTCCCCCGTTCCTTTACAATCGATCATTATGCAGTTCTTTTCAGGGAGGACAATTTCCTCCTCTATTTTAGAAACAGTATTTTCCTTTCGGTGACCGCGATTTCTTCTCTCCTCTTTATTTCATCTCTAACGGCATACGGACTTTCCAGATTCAGGTTTAAAGTGAGAAATCTGCTTCAGACATTCTTCCTCTTAGGGCTAATGTTCCCGGTCCAACTTGGTATCCTCCCTATCTTTATCATTCTCCGTACTTTCGGACTGCTAAATAATCTTCTCGGTATGGTCCTGATTTACTCGGCCAACTTGTCTCTTCCGGTGTTTATTTTCTCCCGTTTTTTCCGGACCCTTCCTTATGCCATCTACGAGTCCGCCAAGATTGACGGTGCAGGGGAGTTCCGTATCTATGCGACTATTATGGTACCCCTTTCGAAACCGGTATTTGCCACTGTTGGGATCATCAATTTCGTCTTTATCTGGAATGATTTTTTTATGCCACTCGTATTCCTGACGAGGAAGAACGTTCTCACTATCACTCTGGGGATATACCGGTATATGAATAATTTTCTCGCCAACTGGCACCTGGTATTCGCGGCTGTAACTATCGCCCTTATCCCTGTCCTCCTTATGTTCATGATATTTTCGAACCAGTTGATTGCCGGGCTGACCGCAGGTTCGATCAAAGAATAAAGCGATGAAGAACGGAACAAAATGGATTTGGATCGACGGAGAGGAACAGGGGAAAAACCTATTCGTCCGGTTTAAAAAAGAGATGGTCTATTCGGCCGATGAAATTGCAGCGACGGTTTCCGTTACTGCGGATTCCCGATACTTTCTCTATATCGGGGGAAAGTTTTTAGGTACGGGGCCTCCCCGCTCATGGCCCCGGTATCTGACCTTTGACAGTTATCCTTTAACCCTTGATGCAGGGCCGGGGAGCATTTCGCTGGAAGTGCTCGTATGGCATTACGGCACATCCACAAGCCAGTATATACACGGAAGGGGAGGTGTGCTGGTTGAAATCATCATCGAAAATACATCCGGAACGAAAAGATTCATCGGTACCGATACATCCTGGCTGTGTGCCGTCCACCAGGGATACGAGAGGCATGTTCCAAGGATCAATGTATCCCAGCCTTGGGTTGAGAGCTTCGACGCCGGATTTGACACAGAATGGCGGTCGGTGGAAGAGATAGGCAGTATCGGCATGGAACCATGGAAAGAATTGGTGTCTCGGGATATTCCCTTTCTTTCGGAGGTTCCTGTGTTCCCGAAACGGGTAATTCAGTCCAGAATCGTATTTCCCGAAGGTAAAGGGGTGCATATCGATTATAAAGATGTGTTCTATCCCAGGGACACATCCACGGAAGACAAACTCCACTTGGGATACCTGTGCACGATAATAGAATCCCGAAAAAAACAGGAGGTTCTTTTTACCTTGAACGACAGAAAGTGGCCATTGACCGGGGAACTCCTCTATGTAAACGGCGTACCGTTTACAATTCCTTCAGGTGGTGAAAGTGTGACGGTTCCACTTTGTAAAGGAGAAAACCTGTTCCTCTTCGATGTGAGCGGCGCACACCAGCGGATCAGCGCGGATTTCCATTTTTTTCCGGAAGACAACATAACTTTCAAGGCACCTTTTCCATGCACCCCGGCGGTGTTCGCTGCACTGGGTCCTTTTGAATCTTTTTCCATTGGGAATATCGTGTGTGTCGACGGTTTTTCACTCGATTATAGGCATCCCGTGTATGTTGCTGTTTCAGAGTGCGCGGATCCCGTTGATCTCGTTGCCTTCAGGAAGTGGATAAAGCCTGTCGGCAGTGTATATGTGAATACGGCGAAACACCGGATGAGCCGGGTAAAGGTTGTAAAGGAAAACCTGATCTGTACCGGGGAAGGAGAGATCATATCTCCAGACGGAGACTGTATAAATATAAAGGTTACAATCCAAACCAGGGGGCACAGCGAGTATACCCTCGACTTCGGCAGGGAGGTGTCAGGCTTCCTGGAGTTCGAGATCGAAGCAGAAGAGAAAGAGATGCTCGATTTCCTCTTCTTTGAGCACATGGAGAAAGGAAAGGCAGAGATCCCCATGGATTTGAATACGACCCTCTCCTATGTGACCCGGCAGGGAGTTCAGCGCTACCGGACGATAGTCCGCCGCGGATTCCGTTATGTCCGGGTTACCGTACGAAACAGGAAAACCGTCACAATCCGTCGGATGTGGGTGAACGAATCACTCTATCCTGCCCCTTTTACCGGTACCTTCGAATGCTCAGACGAGGGGCTTAATGATATATGGCGAATATGCAGGTCCACGGTGGCACTCTGCATGGAGGATACGTATGCGGATGCTCCCGCATTCGAGCAGGCTTTCTGGATCGGGGATGCCATGAATACAGCGTTATTCAATTATTATCTTTTCGGAGCTTATCCCTTAAGCCGGCGCTCCCTGCACCTGGCTGCACAAGGTGTAGCCAGAACTGAAATTCCTTCATGTCATCTTCCCGCCGGGGTGGACCTTGTACTCACTTCATGGGCCCTCTTCTGGATAATCTCCTTTCGGGACTACCTCCTGTTCAGCGGCGATTCCGCGTTTCTCGCCGGGAGTTACCCGGCAGTACGGAAAACGGTCATATCCCTTCTTGCCCATGTCTCCGAGGAAGGGCTCCTTGCGATCGATGCCTGGAATATGCTCGACTGGGCACCGATGGATACCCCGTACAGAGGAGTAGTAACCCATCAGAATGCATCTTTTGTCGAAGCACTCAAGGTGGCTTCCGTTATGGCTCAAAAGGCGGGGCAGGCGAAAGATGCGGAGTTCTTCATAGAAAAAGCGAAGTCTATAAAAAGAGCAATAAACAGGATGTTATGGAACGCCGAACGGAGAGCATTCATAGATTCGATCCATGCCGACGGCGCTCCTTCCTGGGTCATAAGCCTTCAGACACAGATTATGATACTCCTGTGGGACTGTGTGGAGGGCGAGAGGAAATCGATCCTAGAAAGGTACATGATTGAGCCACCGGATGATTTTGTCCCAATCGGAAGCCCTTTCATGAGCCATTTCTACTACAGGGTGCTCGCCATGCTTGGCAGGTTCGACATGGTGATCGAAGATATCCGGCTGCGATGGGGGGAGATGCTGGACAACGGGGCAACCACCTGCTGGGAGACCTTCAAGGGATTTTATAAAGACCGCCTTACCCGGAGCTACTGCCATGCGTGGTCTTCCTCGCCAAGCTACTTTCTCCCGGCCCATGTGCTGGGTGTATCGCCCATTTCTCCCGGTTTCAGGGAGGCATCGGTGTTCCCGGCACCGGTACACCTGGAATGGGCACGGGGTGCGGTACCAACCCCCCTGGGTGGAATCGGAGTTGACTGGGAGATAAAGAACGGGCTGTTCCGCTTGTCAGTCAACCATCCTGAAGAGATCACCTGCCGTGTCGCGGTTCCTGTCGAATATGAAGGACGCTCCCGGGTGATTGTAAACGGGGAGATCCGGGATCCGGTGATTGGCGGAGACCTGTGACGGACCGGGAACGATTTGAAGGAGTTAAGAAAGAAGTACGGCAGGGATCTTCGTTTGTGGGGAGGTGTGGATAAGAGGGTGCTCGCCATGGGCAAACAGGAGATACGGGAACATCTGCAAACCTTAAGGCCGTTACTAACGGAAGGAGGCTTCATCCCCACGGTGGATCACCTGGTCCCACCGGATGTTCCTCTGGAAAATTTTCTCTTTTACATGGCTGAAAAGAAAAGGCTGCTTGCCATCTAGGAAAAGGGAGGAGCAAGGGAAAGAGGGCCGGATGTTGCAGCATTTGTGGGGGTTGCTCACACCGGCATCCCGAACGTGGACGCAACCCTTTCCATGCACCGGTCCAGGGATATGACGTGTTCCTGGGCACCTTCTTTTTCCAGTGCAAACGAGGCCGATGCAGACCCCACCCGGGCAGACCACAGGAGACTGTATCCCATGTACCGGCCTGCGGCAAAACCGGCGAGGAAAGCGTCTCCTGCACCGGTGGGGTCAACGAAGCCCCCGGGCTTTACCGCCGGGATATCCTCTTTTCCGGTGTCCTGATAGAGGGTGGCCCCCCTACTGCCCCGGGTCACCACCAGGGAACGCCCCTGTGTCAGGAGATCCTCCATATCCAGGCCGCACCGCTTCAACAGCAGGTCACGTTCATATTCGTTCAGGACAATGGTATCCGCTCCCTCCAGGACCCGCACCATGTGGGCCGGGGGAATATCCAGGATAAATTTACCGGGATCGATGATATATGGGATACCCCGGTCGCCGAGCCAGGATGTGATTTCCCCTGTTTTTCCCGGTATTCCCGTGGTAACCACAGCGAGAGCTGCATCTGCGTGTTTCGGAAGGTGCCAGTCCGCAGGTGTCTGCTGGGTGCTGAAAATGAGTACCTGGTCGTTCCTCCTGTCCGAAAGGAGCACGGCCCTGGGGGTGGAAGCAGAAGCAGCCTTTATAATACACCCGGTATCAACCCCCCGGTGGCGAAGGAACTCAACATACTCATCACCGTCGCGGCCAATCCAGCTGAAAAGACGTACCGGAAGCTGTAAGGAGCCCAGGGTAAAGGATACATTTCCCCCGCAGCCTCCCCTGCGTATGTCAGGACCATGAGCACGGATATTCAGGTAGAGAGATGAATCCCGCCGATCCAACAGATGGTCCCTCACGGTACCGTCGTACCGGTAGATCTCATCGAAGGCAAGGGAGCCGAATACGAGGAGTGATATTCCTTCCGCCATGCTCCCGGTCCTCATTGTTTCCTTTGAAGGTTATTCAGGATGTGGAGTCCCGGGGAACGGATGCCGGTGTCGTTTACCGGCAGTACATTCGGTGTTTCCATAGCTAACCGGTGAAAGAGTACCATGGGGAAAACCCGGGATGCAAGGAAGGCTGTCCCGGCTTGACACCCTTTTCTCCTGGACTTACCTTATTGAAGCAGGAGT